>CALCSH010000245.1 GCA_937893815.1 uncultured Anaerolineae bacterium
CCGCGCAAAGTGATCTATCGCGCTTATCCGGGCTGCTTCCCATCCACCCCGGCGGTCGATTGGGAGAATTACAATGGCGAGCCGCTGGTGGTCAATGGGCAACCCAACGTCCTCTACAACGAGCCGAGAACATTCGATTTGACTGTCGGCGCCATCGTTGTCGCTACCGGATTCGATCCCTACGAGCCTCACCAGGGCGAGTATGGATATGGTGAACTTCCCGAAGTTGTCACGCTGCCACAATTGATCCGCCATCTGGCGCTGCTGGGGGATCGCCAAACCCTCACCTGGAACAACCACCCTGTCAGGGATGTAGCGCTCGTCCACTGTGTGGGTAGCCGCGAAATCGAGGGAATCCATGAACCCCATGAAAACGGCCAGGTTAACGATTATTGTTCACGAGTCTGCTGTACAGCCACCTTGCACATGGCCAACGAATTGCGCGAGCGATTCCCCACGCTGAATATCTACGATATTTATGAGGATATTCGTACCTATGGTCATGGTCACGAAGAATACTACCGGGATGCGCTGAAAAATATGGTGCGCTTCCTGCGCTTCCATGGCGATGAGCGTGCTTCTGTCGTTGCGGCCGAGCCCGGCGATACACACCCGGCGCTGGTACGTGTGAAAGATTACCTGACCTGGGGCGAAGAGATTGAAATCCCCGTAGATCTGGTGGTGCTAGCCGTGGGCTTCATGCCGCGCGACGTGAGCGATTTGATTCGGATGCTGAAAATCTCCGCCGGAACCGATCGCTTTTTGCTGGAAGTTCACCCCAAACTGCAACCCGTCGAGACCGCCGTCCCCGGCATTGTGCTGGCCGGAACCGCACAGGGGCCCATGAACGTACAAGAGAGTTGCGCCGCCGCCGCGGCTGCCGCCGCCAAGGTATCCGTTTTGCTCGGGCAGGGGCAGGTGGAACTAGAGCCTTTTGTCGCCAAAGTAGATTTGGAAAAGTGCGATGGGACTGGCGCCTGCATCGAAGTCTGTCAATATGAAGACGCCATTTCGCTGGAAACCTTGATGATCGATGGGGGCGAAGTACGCCGTGCGGTAGTTATTCCGGCGAACTGTTCGGGGTGCGGTGGATGCGTTAGCGCCTGCCCCAACCGGGCCATCGATGTTCAAGGGTGGACTTTGGCCCAATACGAAGCCATGGTAGATGCATTTGCGCTAGAACCGGCAGAACTTGTGGAGATGATGGTATGACGATACGAGAAGATAGCAAATTGGCTGCCAAACAGCGCACCGAAATGCTCAAACGCTTACGCGCCGAACATGCCGATACCGTTGCCCGTGCACAAGCGACACTCAAAGAGCATAAGAAAATTCATCGGGATATTTGTCAATTGATTCGTGATCAAGCCAAAACTGTACCCGAAATCGCAACAGCCTTGGACATTCCTACACAAACAATTCTATGGCATCTGACGGCACTCAAAAAATACGATATTGTCACGGAAGATGGAATGTGCGGCGAGTATGTCATGTATGTGCGGGTGGAGGAGTAGTCATGAGTACCCGAATTAATCCATCAATGATCTATGAACTCAAAGCATTCGGTGCGGTAGAAATTGAAAAATGCTTCAACTGCGGCAACTGTACAGCAATCTGCCCGCTGACGAGCAACGAATATCCTTTCCCGCGCAATATGATCCGTCTGACGCAAGTGGGAATGAAGGAACGTATGCAAAACAGCCTGGACCCCTGGCTGTGCTATTACTGCGGCGACTGCTCCGAGACCTGCCCCAAGCAGGCCGAACCTGCCGAAACCATGATGGCAGTGCGCCGCTGGCTGACCGCTCAATATGATTGGACAGGACTAGCGCATAAGTTTTACACCTCGAAAGCCTGGGAATTTGGCTCGATCATCTTGCTGGGTGCGCTTGTATTTGTGCTGATTGCCGTGCTGCACGGCCCTATCACCACCGACCATGTGGCGCTAAACACTTTTGCCCCACTGCACATCGTCCACGCCGCCGACTGGATTATGGCCGGGCTGCTGGTATTCTTCATCAGCTCCAACGTGCTGAGAATGTACCAAATGACCATGCTGCGAGGCCACAACCCCAAGATTCCGATCTCTATCTATATCACCGAAGCCTGGAATCTGGTCTTCCACGCCGTTACCCAACGACGCTGGGCCACCTGCGCCGCCGATGAAAAAGATGAAAAAATCAAAAAGAGCAAACAAACTTCCTGGATTATCCACATGCTTTTAGCCAGTGGCTACGGTTTGATGCTGATTTTGATCGTCTTTTTCCTGAGCTGGTTCCAGACCGACGAAATCTACCCGCTCTACCATCCGCAGCGCTGGCTGGGATATTATGCGACCATCGTGTTGCTGCTCGGAGCGGGCCGGGCATTGTGGGGGCGGATTCAGCAAGAGGTGCAAATGCACCGCTTCTCGCACCCCAGCGATTGGATTTTCCCTGTGCTGTTGCTGGCCGTGACCCTCACCGGCATTCTGCAACACATCTTCCGCTACGCTGATCTACCGCTACTCACTTATTACACCTTTGCCATTCACCTGGCGTTCACCGCACCCATGTTGATTTTAGAAGTCCCATTCGGGAAATGGGCGCATCTCTATTACCGTCCGCTGGCAATTTATTTTCAAGTTGTCAAAGAAAAAGCCAGCCAATATCAGGAAAAACATGCTGCTAAGCCTATCGCATCTGCAGCTGATTAAATCAAACCATCACACACAAAAAGGAGAATCACATGACCGAAAAAATGGCAATCGTCTGCAATGGCGACACCCCTGCCAGCATCATGCCCACGTTGATCTTTTCAACATCGGGCCTGAGTCTGGATTATGATGTACACATTTTCATTTGCCCCGCGGGAGCAAAATGGGTACTCAAAGGGGAATTGGAAAAACTGGGCACCCCGAAAGGGTTACCCAATCCGGTTGGGCTATTCAATGATATTCTCGATCTGGGAGGTGAAATCGTCCTCTGCGAGTTGGCTTTGGAAAATAAGGAAATTGATCCGAAAGATTTACGCGATGAACGCATATTGATTAAGAAAGCCCCGCCCTACTTGATGGATATCGAAGGCGCGGCACAAACCTTTACGTTCTAAGAGAGGAAGTAGTCATGAATATATTTGTCATAAACGCTTTAATCGCAGGCGTAGCGATCGGGTTTGTCGTCGGATTTGCGGCAATTTGGATGTACTGCTGCGGCAAAGAAAAAAAGACCCCCGCTCCCTAGAAAATTCCATCTGTTACAGGCTTCGCCGGAAGGCGAGAAAAATCCTATAACCGGAAATTGTAAACTCCCAAAGGACAAGGCTCCTCTCCAATTCTGGATGGGAGCTTTGTCCTTTAGGGAGAATCCGCTAGATGAATTAAATCGTCATTGGCAGGATCATGCACAAATCCCCAGAAGGCTTCCTGTGGTCGATGTGGTGGGGCGAGCCGTTTGCGCGCCATAAAAATTTTACGGCTAAGCTCCAATCCCTCCACATGGACACTCACCACTTTTCCACTTTCCAAAAGACATTCTGTCGCCAATGACGATACAAAAGAAACCCCGTAGCCTGCTGCTACTGTGCGCACAATGGCTTCTGCATTGCCTAATTGCATGAAGATATAAATATCTTCAAGGCTGATATCGTGCTTGGCCAGTTCAGACAACATTACGCGTCGAGTTCCTGATGTTTCTTCACGCATAATCATAGGGACGCCAATCAACTCGGAGGGCTGAATGGATGAACGCAAAGCCCAGGGGTGATCAGAGGCCACCACCATGGTAATCGCATCTTCGAAGAACTCTTGTAATTCCATTTCTTCGGAAGACATTTCGTAACTGACAACACCCAAATTAGCCTCACCATCCAGCAAACGGGGAACAATATGTTCAGGAGTACAACGTAATATTTTCACCTGTATCCCTGGATAGCGCTGGGAAAAGCGTGCCGCTAATTGAGGCAAAACATATTTCCCAGCGGTAGTACTGCACGCAATTCGCAAATCGCCAGCAATACCCTCTTGTAATGCATTCATCATTCCTTTGAGTTCAATTGAATCTCGCAGCACCTTTCGCGCCCATGGTAACAGCAAACGACCCGCTTCAGTCAAGCGTAATCCGGCCCCAGAGCGATCAAATAATTGAATATCCAACTCTTTTTCTAAAGCCTTGATATGATGGCTAACCGTGGGCTGTGTTAAATGCATGTGACGCGCGGCATCGGAAAAATTCAGTTTTTCGGCCGCAGCTAAAAATGTTTTGAGTCGGGAAAGTTCTATCATGAACACTCATCCTTCGCAGTGGCTTGAGTTGTACACTCCGTATTATACGCCACTAATGCGCATAATATATCTCGATTGCATCATTTTCAATGACAATCTTTCACGATTGTAACACGACAATGTGCGTCCAAATTACAACGTTACATTCGTCCCGCTCCCATTGTGATTTCTATCACTTAGTGGTCTGAGTAGGCTCTGATAAAGTATTTCTGATGCTTTTCATCCTATTCAAATAAGCACATAGCTTCATATATCGACTGACAAGACTAAATATTATGGCAACCTTGCGAGCAGAGATCAACCGATTACACGCCCAAATCTGCAACGGTCTGGCAGATCCGAGCCGAATTCTGATTCTTTATACACTGTATGAAAAACCACACAATGTAAGTGAACTCGGCGAAGCTCTCGATATTTCCCAACCTACGGTATCGAGACATTTAAAAGTATTACGCGAACGCCATATGGTTTCCGCACAGCGCGATGGGCAGGCGGTGTATTACTCACTTACTGACAAACGCATCATCGAGGCGCTCGATCTCCTCCGGTCTGTGCTCGCCAGCCGGTTACAAGATCAGAGCGAACTTGCCGAATCGGTTCAGCAAGATACCAGCGTATGATTTTATAACGAAAGAACCACTCCCTGTTGAATTGAAGAATTAAAACCTGAAGACGGTGTCTTCTCCCAAATTCAGCAAACGACGAGTAGTAATTTTTTCAAGAGCGATAACGTCTATAACAACATACAGGAGATTCCTAGATATGAAAACCTTTTTAATCCTTGGGGCAGGCACTGGCGGCACTATGGTTGCCAATAAAATATCCCATGAACTTGATCCAAACGAATGGCGCATCATCATCGTTGACCGGTTTGAAACACACTACTATCAACCTGGGTTTTTATTTATCCCATTTGGTATTTACAGCCAGCAGGATGTAATCAAGCCCAAACGCGATTTCATTCCTCATAATGTTGAATTCATCCTTTCCGATATTGAGGTGATCGAACCCGACAAGAATCGCGTTGTATTGATGAAGGATAAGAAAGTCATCAACTACGATTACCTGGTCATTTCCACCGGGACGCAAGTTCACCCCGAAGAAACCGAAGGCATGCTCGAAGATGGTTGGCACGAAAATAAATTCGATTTCTACACGATTGAGGGTGCGGTTGCCCTGAGCCGTTTTCTGAAATTCTGGAAAGGCGGTCGCATGGTGGTCAATATCACCGAGATGCCTATCAAGTGCCCGGTAGCGCCGCTTGAATTTCTCTTCCTGGCGGACTGGTTCTTCCACGAGCGCGGAATACGCGACAAGGTAGATATTACATTTGCCACCCCCTTGGATGGCGCTTTCACCAAACCAAAAGCATCATCTGTGTTGGGCAATATTCTTGAAGATAAAGGTATTCACCTTGTTTCTGAATTCAATGTTGGCAGCGTTGACAATTCTAAACCGGCAATTGTCTCCTGGGACGAACGTGAAGTGGAATTCGATTTATTGGTGACGATCCCCACGAACAAAGGATCGGAAGTTATTGAACGCTCCGGCATGGGGGATGAACTCAATTTTATCCCCATCGATAAACACACGCTTCAATCGGATAAGTGGGAAAACGTGTGGGTCATCGGTGACGCCGGGAATGCGCCTACCTCGAAAGCTGGTTCTGTGGCTCACTTTATGCTGGATGTGCTGATTGAGAATATTCTTCGCCACATGGAAGGGCTGGCGCCACAACCCAAATTTGATGGGCATGCCAATTGCTATATTGAATCAGGTTTTGAAAAGGGCATTCTGATCGATTTCAACTATGATGTCGAACCTCTGCCCGGGAAATATCCGCTCCCTGGCTTCGGCCCATTCTCGCTGTTGAAAGAATCCGCCGCCAATCACTGGGGCAAGATGTCCTTCCGATGGATTTACTGGAATATTCTGCTCAAAGGCGGAGAACTTCCATTCGAATCCCAGATGAGCATGGCCGGGAAATGGTCATAAAGGGAGCGAACCATGGATAATGATCTGGCTCTCCTCCACCAAAAAGTAGATACACTTACGGAGCAAGTCGCCGCACTGACCTCGCTGGCAGAAATGCAGCAAAAACGGCAACTGGAATTTGATGAACTCAAGCAAGATATGATTCCGATTGCCAATCATATGATCAAACTCACCATCGATGAATTGGCTGAAATTGGACATGAATTCGAAGTTGAAGATCTATTTTTCCTACTGAAAAGGGCCCTGCGTAATACGCACCTCATCATGTCGATGATGGATCGGTTGGAATCTCTGATGGGACTGACCGAAGAAGCTGAAATCCTTGGGAAACAGGTTTTCAATTTCTCAATTGAACAGCTTGATGAGCTTGAACGCAAAGGTTATTTTGATTTCGCTCGTGAAGGCTGGCAAATTATCGAGAGAATTGTGACGGAGTTTGACAAAAACGATGTGCGTGCCCTTGGCGATAATGTGGTCACAATTTTGACAACGGTACGCAATATGACCCAACCTGAAGTACTTGCTCTTGCAAACAACGCCATCGGCGCCATGCAAGAAGATCCACTAACGACAAAACCTATTTCGGCATTCCAGCTCATCAAGGAACTCCGTAACCCGGAGATCCGTTTGGGAATGGCGCGACTGTTGAATATTGTCAAAGCTTTAGCAAATACACCTACTCACTAACAACATCTATTCAAGGAGAACTATTATGTCTACTATTCTCGAAACTATCGAATTCAACGATGAAGGTTTCTTAATCGATCCAAAGGCATGGAACAAAGAAATTGCCGTTGAGGTTGCTAAACAAGAGGGTATTGCCGAACTCACCCCTGAGCATTGGCAAATCATCGAGTATTGCCGCGCCACCGCGGAGGAATCCGGCGCTGCCCCCACGCTTCGCCAGATCACCAAAGGGACAGGCATCTCCACCAAACAATTGTTTGCGCTCTACCCCAAAGGTCCCGCCAAAAAAGTGGCAAAAATCTCGGGGCTTGGAAAGCCCGAGGGTTGTGTATAGTCTCTGTTAAATCGATCATTCAACCAAAAAAGGATTAAAAAATGTCTGACGAAAATCGTCATATCGCGTTTATTTGCTCGAAGGGTGATCTGGATATGGCCTACCCGGCGCTGGTTATGGGTTGGGCGGCGTTAGGAAACGGCATTGATATAACCATTTTCTTTACATTTTGGGGAA
>CALCSH010000246.1 GCA_937893815.1 uncultured Anaerolineae bacterium
CCATATATTCCGGCGGACATCTCCGTCATCGGCTTTTTGCAGTAGAGTCTTCCATTCAAGCCACGCATTGGCGATCCTACTTTCAACCTTATGCCTTAAAACAACTGACGAAGGGCTGCGCACATCCTTCGTCAGGGTTTACCGGGGCCAGAACAAAAGCTTACATTTTTTTGTCGAGATACCAACTGTAAATAAAATACCACAAGACGCACAAAGCGATTGTAATCACAATCGCCAGCCAGAAATAGACTTCCTTGAAAATGGCTAAGCCAGTTCCCAGCGCGCCACCCACATATATTGTTGTGGCAGTGAATATGATGATAAACGTCCCAAACAGCCAGAAACGCATCAACCGAAGCATATTTTCTTTGTCCATCAACATCTCCTCTGCTAACTGATCTAATCTAATCTACAAATAACCAACCCCGGTGTTTTCATTTTAGCATAAAACTGTATCTGTCTAGCAACAAATTTGCGGATCTCTAGGAATCCCCGTGGTAGTTGTCCAGATTTAGAGGTATAGAACGTGCGGAGCACGCTCTATACCTCTAAATCTGGGGTTTCTCACGGTAGTTCCTAAATGCCCGAATATGCGTATCATCGGGAATCGTTAGGATCGTTCACTTCTGCAAATGCGATTACCGGATTCAAATTTCACCAAAGCCCTTGACAAAACCCTACCCCCTACGGTATAAACCTGCCCAACATCTAAAGATCACAAAAACTGTGAAGAGGAAGAGTAGGCGTCGAAACGACGGCCCAGAGAGCAGGGAACTGGTGAAATCCTTGCCCGCACGCCGGTGCTGAATGGTCCTCAGAGTTGCAAGGCGAACATTGATTTCAATCAGTAGCCTGAGCCGGAGTTGTCACCGTTACCAGGGCAAAGTAGTTGACGCAGTGTAAATCTGCAAGACTACCACAGAGTGAGGCTGGCCTTTTGGGCTGACACCATGTAAATGGTTCCCGTCGTTTCACCGGCGGGATTTTTTTGTTAAACCAAAGACCAACTTAATTTGGGTGGCACCACGGGAGCTTTTAAGCCCTCGTCCCTTTATGGACGAGGGCTTTTTCTATTTCCTCGATCCGGCGCAATAAAAAAGTGGGTTTCTTGTCGGTATGAGGTGATGCTTCGTTAGGCAGTTGCAGAAATTCAGAGTATTCATATGAGAAGCAATCATCGCAAGATATTTGAGAAAGGAGAACATCATGGAGAAGAAAGCGCAGCCACAGCACCGTTTCCGTTTTCGGGTACGAAATCATCATCCAGTCGCTATCACGCCGAAGAAACGGCAACCAGCGCAGAAAGACAGCCACGCTGCGGCAAAAATTATTCAGAACAGAGCCAGGCAACGCGTCGATTCGATCCGCGGGCTGGCATTTGTATGAAGGAATATTTTCTATTTTGCGATTTCCGTCATCGCAAGCAGGAATTACTCAAGGCAGTGCTAAAAGTTCAATTCATTCAAATCTATTATTTTTTGGAGGTATCTCATGTCTCAAACCAAATTCACACTCAGCGAAAATGATCTACCGAAGCAATGGTACAACATCAATGCCGATTCGCCCATCCCCCCCACCCCCGTGCTGAATCCGCAAACCAAAGAACCGGTCACGCCTGAATTTCTCTCGGTGCTCTTCCCGATGGAACTAATCATGCAAGAAATCAGCACTGAGCGTTATATCGACATTCCCGAAGAAGTGCGCGAAATCTACAAACTCTGGCGGCCTACCCCGCTGATCCGTGCCCGGCGGCTGGAAAAAGCTCTCGGAACCCCGGCGCATATCTATTTCAAACACGAGGGTGTTTCTCCCTCGGGCAGCCACAAACCCAATACTGCCGTCCCACAGGCATTCTACAACAAGGTAGCTGGCACCAAAGCGCTGACCACCGAAACTGGCGCAGGCCAGTGGGGATCCGCTTTATCCCTGTCCGGCAAATTCTTCGACCTGCCGGTTGAAGTCTTCATGGTAAGAATTTCATACCAGCAGAAACCCTACCGGCGCGTGCTGATGGAATCGTTTGGCGGTGAAGTCTACGCCAGCCCCTCCGAGCGCACACAGTATGGACGCTCTGTCTTAGCTGCCACACCGGATAGCCCCGGCTCGTTAGGCATTGCGATTTCGGAGGCCGTCGAAGCCGCAGCTACCTCAGGCGGTGCCAAGAAATACAGCCTGGGATCGGTGCTCAACCATGTGCTCATGCACCAGAGCGTAATCGGCGACGAAGCCATCAAGCAGATGGATTTGGCCGGTGAATACCCCGATGTGGTGATTGGCTGTGTGGGCGGCGGCTCGAACTTTGCTGGGATCGCCTACCCCTTCTTGCGCGAGAATCTGCTGAATGGGGCAAATACCCGCTTTTTGGCTGTAGAACCTACGGCCACCCCTACGCTGACCCGCGGGCCATATGCCTTCGATTATGGCGATACGGCACAAATGGCACCTATTGTTAAAATGTTTACGTTAGGGCACGCCTTTGTACCACCGCCCATCCACGCCGGTGGGTTGCGCTACCACGGTATGGCTCCCAGCATTTGTGCGCTGGTTGATGCCGGGCTGATTCAAGCCAAAGCGGTGCCGCAATTAGCGACCTTCGAAGCCGCCCTGATGTTTGCCCACGCCGAAGGCATCATCCCCGCGCCGGAAACGGCACACGCCATCCGCGCCACGATTGATGAGGCCCTCGATGCCAAAGAGAAAGGCGAGAAGCGCACGATTCTTTTCAACCTGTCCGGGCACGGCCACTTTGATCTCTCAGCCTACCAGGCCTATATGAACGGCAGTCTGGAAGATTATGCCCTGCCTGAAGAAGCCATTCAGGCGGCGCTAAAACAGCTCCCCGAAGTTAATTTCTAAAAAATACGCAGTAGGGGTAGGTCTGAGACCTATCCCTACACGCAATTAATGTCCGGATTCGGCATTCTCATCTTCGCGTAGGAGTTGGACGGCGTGGGGCAACACAGGCAAGATGACTTCCAGGTTCTCGAGCGCGGCTCGGGGACTGCCCGGCAAGTTGACGATGAGTGTATCTCCGCGGATTCCTGCCAGCCCCCGAGAGAGCATGGCGTGGGGCGTGACCTGCAAGCTGGCAGCGCGCATGGCTTCTGCCAGCCCCGGCGCGGGGCGCTCAATGACGGCCTGCGTGGCTTCCGGAGTGATATCCCTGGGGGCAAAGCCGGTGCCCCCGGTGGTCAGAATCACATCCAATTCCAATTCGTCTACCCAGGTCGTCAGAATGTCTTGAATGGCACGTAAATCATCCGGTACCAACCCTGCCTGTGGGACTTGCCATCCCATAGAAAGGATTTTCTCGCTCAGGGCTGGCCCAGATGCATCCGGGCGTTGGCCGTGCGCCGAGCGGTCGGAGACCGTGAGAATACCAAAGCGCAAGACCACTTAGCTTACTCCTCGACCAGACCAACGACCTGCTTCCATTTGCCGTGGATGCCGTCATCGGTGACGCCAAAATAGAAACGTAAATTGCCGCTCTTATTGCGTTGCACCAAATCGTATCGCATAACGGTCGGACTTTTGGGGGTAATCAACCCCATATCGTCGTGCCACTTGACATCGATCTGTGTAAGGTCGGGGGAAAGTTTGTCGTAATTAGTCACAGCATAATGCCAAAGTTTCCGTGCCGATTTGCGAGTGACATTTTTGACCACATTACCGTTGCGTAGATCGCGCATAGTGTAATAGCGCACACCCTGGCGCTCCTCAACATCAACGATCTCTACCCCGGTACGCGGTGGTGCATCGGGATCCAGGTCTTTTTCTACAACAGCTTTCACGGGCGGCTCAACCAGAGTGGGCGGTTTCGGTACTGCTGGCTGTTGCTCGCGTTGGCCGCGTAGCACCATTTCGACAATTTCATCGCGTACGGCCATGCCGGTTTCCGTTTCGGAGCGCAGGTAGATTTTGCTTTCGTCAACGGCGTACGGAGGGTCCTCGCCACGCGGAACTAGCACACGGATAATTTGTTTATCCTGAAATTTATGGGCATCAATACTGCATGTCAGCGGCGGGCTGATGCGGTCGCTGATTTCTTTTTCCAGGCGAGATACTTCCTGAGTGGTAGAGGTCACACCCGTGACGGCGCGCCGCGGGGTGCGGCTCATGCCAATATAGAGCGTTCCGCCGTTGGTATTGGCGAAAGCGCATATGTCGGCAATAATGGCATACAGTTTGCCACCACGTAAGGTCATGCTCTCGTGAAAATCCTGCACGATATTGGCACCATCTTCGATGGCCGCCTGGATGAAATCAAAGGCCGGTTCGGCATGGGGGCGGTTCGGGCGGGTGCGGGCGAAATCGTTCCCCTGGAAAAGTTCCTTAAGGCCTTCAAACGAAAGCTCGTCCAGGCGCACTTCGGTCGCACGGTCACCTACGCCGAGGTTTTTGCGACGGTCAGAATCTTTTTCGAGACGATGGGCATCAGAGCCTTGAATGCAGTGCATCCGGCGCGGGTATTCCGGCTTGGTGCCGCTAAAAAATGCGGAGGTGCTATGGCGGCCTTCACGATCCAGGTCAGTGACTTCCAGGGCATGCAGGTTGATATCCTGAGTGTAGGCAATTTTAGTCTGCCCGCCAAAGCTGAAGCCACGCATGGCAACCCCATTATTGGAATTGGCGTGAGCGGCAATTGCCAACCCCCCGGCAGCGTTGATCTTCTGGTAGACCGTCAGTACATCGGAACTGGCTCCTACGGTCACAGAACCCTCATCGAGCTGGTCGGCGGGAATATTGAGATCCAGCAAAGTATGCTCAATTTCACGAATCGGTTTTTCGGGAGGGAAAATCCCCAGAATGTGGAATCCAAACGTGGCTGTAAATTCAAATCCCGGCAATACGACAATGCGCTCTAAAAGGCGATGATATTCGTTGAGACGGGCTTCTTCTTCCGGCAAGAGACGCTTCAGCCGTTGCAACATCTCCAGTTGTTGAATTTCTTCGACCATCCGGCGGTATCCCACAACGGTATTATGGTCGGTAAAGGCGATCATATCCATGCCGCTCGCTTCAGCTTTTTGCAGAATATTTAAATAGGTTATATCTGGCTGCTGATAATCACTCGAGGCGGGTGTATGTAAATGTAAGTCAATTGTGTACCACTTTACAGCGGTATGTGTTTTTTTTCTTGTCACGCTATCACTCTCAAATCGTCAGGATTTTCACAAGGGGAGCGTACCAATAAAAATTAGGGGATGAGTTGCATAATCCCCATAATTCGTATTTCTGTCGCTTTTCACCATGCTGTGAAATTCCTGCTCTACAAGGTAGTAACATGTTCTACCGTTTATTCCGCCAAAACATGTTTTATTAAATGGATAAGGTCTTCTGGCATATATGGTTTGAGAATAAAAGCATCTGCGCCTCGCATTTTACTCTCGATCTTAAAATCCATACCGGAAGACATAATAACTTTGGTATTGTGGAAATCTGAATGTTTTCGGATCGTATGTAAAAACTGGAATCCATCGACATCCCTTCCAATAGTATCCTTCAGGAAAACATCCAAAAGGATCAAATCGGGTTGCTCGGTCTGGAGCGCTTTCAGAATATCGCCCTGAGGATTCGTCGCTATCTCAAAACCTTCCATTTCCAACAGGGTTTTCAGGAGATCAACGACAACAAGATTATCGTCGACAAGCATTAGTTTACCCATACCCTATCTGCTACGCAGATGCCTCCTCAACCATTTCAATTTTCGGCTTCCTGGGGCGCTTCTTTTTTGCTTTTGGCGCTGGCTCCAAGGCAACGCGGAGGGCATCTTCAACGGTGTCAAGGAATACAAAGTTGAGCGCTTCACGGACTTCCTCGGGCAGGTCTTCGAGGTCAATATCGTTACGTTTTGGCAGCAGCACCGTTTTCAACCCCATGCGATGTGCGGCGAGCACTTTTTCTTTGATGCCGCCCACCGGAAGAACTTTACCACGCAATGTAATTTCGCCCGTCATGGCAACATCGGCGCGCACCGCTCGACCCGAAACCAGTGACACAAGAGCGGTTGCCATCGTAACCCCAGCAGAGGGGCCATCTTTCGGCTGCGCGCCAGCCGGCACATGCAAGTGGAAATCAGAATCGGCAAAGAAGTCATCTTCCAGGCCCAATTGCTTTGCCTGCGAACGCACAAAAGAAAGCGCTGCTTTGGCCGATTCTTTCATTACGTTGCCCAGTGAGCCAGTCAGTTGAAAGCCCTTACTGCCGGGCATACTCGTGGCTTCAATAAACAACACATCGCCACCCGTCGGCGTCCAGGCGAGGCCGGTCGCCACCCCAGGCAGTGAGGTGCGGTCGGCTATTTCTTCCATATCGCGGAATTTTGCATGCCCCAGATATTCCTTTACCTGATCCGGCGCGATCTCGATCTTTTCAGTTTCTTTACCTTCGGCAATAGAGGTCACAATTTTACGGCAAACCGCACCAATTTCGCGCTCCAGGTTTCTAACGCCAGCCTCGCGGGTATGGTAGCGAATAATTTCCTGCAATCCCTGATCGGTGAAAGCAATTTCCGATTCTCGAAGGCTATTTTCGCGCGTTTGACGTGGGATCAGGTATCCCTTGGCAATGGCGATTTTTTCGCTCTCGGTATACCCGGAAAGCTGGATGATTTCCATGCGATCCAGCAAAGGACGGGGGATGGTGTCGAGGCGGTTAGCCGTTGTGATAAACATCACCTCTGAGAGATCAAAGGCCACTTCCATATAGTGGTCGCGGAATTCGACATTTTGTTCCGGATCGAGCACCTCCAGCAAAGCCGAGGCCGGGTCTCCCTGAAAACCCTGGCTGAGTTTATCAATCTCATCGAGCATAAAGACCGGGTTATGCGATTCGACGCGGCGTAACGCCTGCAAGATACGCCCCGGTAACGCGCCGATATAGGTGCGGCGATGCCCGCGGATTTCTGCCTCATCACGCACGCCGCCCAACGAAATGCGAATAAACTCCCGCTCCAACGAGCGGGCAATGGAACGCCCCAGCGAGGTTTTACCAACACCCGGAGGCCCCACGAAACACAGAATTACGCCCTCACGCAACCGCCGGATTTCATCATCAAAATCACCCATTGCGTCAAATTCTTCACTGCGTTCCTCACGCAGTTTTCGTACAGCCAAGAATTCCAGAATGCGATCTTTGATGTCATCCAGTCCGTAGTGATCCTCATCCAATATGGTGCGGGCATGGGCGATATCTAGATTGTCGTCGGTAGATTTCGACCAGGGTAGCGAAACCAGCCAATCCAGATAGGTGCGAATAACGCCATATTCCGCCGCGGCGCTGGGCAGGCGCGCCAAGCGATCTAATTCGCGGCGAGCCTGTTTATCGGCTTCTGCGGACATTTGAGCTTCGTCAATTTTGACACGAAACTCATCCGCCTCCGCCGATTGCTCATCCCCTTCGCCCAGTTCACGTTGGATGGCTTTCAATTGCTCACGCAAGAAATATTCGCGTTGTACTTTTTCGATCTCGGAGCGAGCTTCTTTTTGAATACGCTGACCGAGTTCAAGCACTTCAGCTTCACGCGCCAGCAACGCCACCAGTTTGTGAAGTTTTTCCGAGACTGAGTCCAGTTCTAGCAATTCCTGAGCATCTTTCAGATCAATGCGTTGAAAATTGGCGATCACATACACCGTCTGAAGAGGATCATCCAGACTGAGTACGGATTCGACGACTTCGCGGGGCAATGAGGGAATCATGTCAGCAATGCGCTCGAACTGATCGCGGGCATTGCGCGCCATAGCATCCACTTCCAGACCTTCTTGTTCGATTTCTGGGATCAGTTCGATATCCGCTTTGAGGTAAGGTTCCTCCTCGACAAAGCGGAGCACTTTGAAGCGTGCCATCCCTTGCACCAGCAGGCGGATGGTGCCATCGGGGGCGCGCAACATACGATGAACGGCTGCCACCGTTCCCACACTGAATAAATCATCCGGGCCGGGGGTTTCGTCATCAGGGTTTTTCGCAGCGATTAACCCAATCAGACGTACATCCTGCGAGATAACATCATCGACAAGACGGATTGAACGCGGTTGCCCAATCGTCAACGGGACAGCGGTTTCAGGGTAAACCACCAAACCGCGCAATGGCAATATCGGCAACGTTGATGGAATTGCTTCTTCTTCCTGATGTTCCTCAGCCTCATCCGAATCATCACTATCGGTATCCACACGCGTGAAAACGGGCTGCATAAAGAGCTCATTAAACTGAAACTCTTTTTCACCAAACCAGGATAACAGTTCCATTAGATCGGAATTCCAACGCGAAGCCGGCATTTATCTACTCCCCTATTTCGCCATGGTGCGATTTTACTTTCGGAAGCACCAATCTTAAAAAACCATCGATATAGGTTGCTTCGATGCTTTCCTGTTCAACTGCCCAATGCAACACTACCTGGCTGCGAAACTCACCAAAGTGAATTTCCATTTGGTGGTACGCGCGGCGTTCTGGCAAATCGGCCCGGCTGCCCTGAATGGTAAGCACGCGGTCTTCCAACGAGATCGAAAATTCTGCGTCTTGCATCCCGGCGACTTCAAGCCGCACAACAACCGCATCTTCGGTCTCATACACATCGGTAGGCGGACTCCATACCCGTGAACTCGAACCAACTCGCAGGTGCAGATGCCTGATCTTGCCCCCAGGCTCCACAGGAGCCAACCAAACATCGCGTGACGTGTCGGACTTGGTTTCCATAACTTTCATGGTATCTCTCCGTCGCGTATGATCAGGCTAAAGCAGATTTTGCGGATGCTAATACCTCAGCGTAATTGGGTTCCGTACCGATGGCGGGCATATAATCGACATATACCAGACGGTCGTCGGCATCGATCACAAAAACAGCCCGTCGCAAAATGCGATGCTCTTTCAACAGACAGCCGTATTTCGTACCGAAATCTGCCGATTTATGATCCGAAAGTACCTGTACCTGCTCAATACCCGCCGCGCTACACCAGCGTTTTTGGGTAAAAGGCAAGTCAGTACTGATCACTAAAATCGCAATATCCTCACCCAATGCCGCGGCCTCTTCATTAAATTTCCGTGTCTCGCGATCGCAGACCGAGGTTTCCAACGAGGGCGCCGCGGCGATAATACGTACTTTTCCTTGCGTATCCGCCAGTCCCAAAAAGTCCGTCCAATTTTGTGCGTGTACGGTAAACTCAGGGGCTTTCTGCCCAACTTCCATATCCGGGCCAATCACAGTGACATCTTTGCCACCGAATTGAAGCAAACCTTCTCGTTCCATTACCATAATTCTCTCCAAATAAATGATCACTCGAAAGGGGTTCTCATGGCAGTTCCTAAAGACCCTTCGAAAGAATTCGTTCCGAAGAATTCAAGAAGCGATTTCTCCCGTGATCATTGATGTTTCCTGGCGATTATATCACTTTTCAACCAATCGACATTTGTCAGACTTGGGTAGAAACCAACTCATACACAAATCTGATAGAATATCGGGCATGCGAGTCTCTAAGAATTTGCGTCTATGGGCATTTGGGATCATATTGGCCGCCTTGCCCCTGATACTGTTGTCGTTGTTTCGAAAATCCGTTGAACTTGTCGTTGACGACCAACCCTACTCGATAACCACCTACGCGCTGAAAGTCAACGGGCTACTCAAGGCGGCGAATGTTCAGCTTGGCGAAGCCGATTTTATCAGCCCTTCCCCCACTAGTTGGCTGCACAAGGGGGATCAGGTGGTCGTGCAACATGCGGCGCAAATACAAATTTATGTGGATGGTCACTTGCAGAGTATGATTTCCGCGGAGCGTATCCCGGTGGTGCTGCTGGCCGAAGCGGGAGTGAATCTTACCCCTGAAGATCAAATCCTGGTCGATGGTCTGCCGGTGGCACTCGACCAAATATTGCCCCTGGGGAAAGTCCACAGCTTGCAGGTGCGCCGGGTCAGCATGGTCCATCTTCAAATTGATGAGCAATCGCTCAATTTTTCCTCAACAGCCAGCACATTGGGCGGCGCGCTGTGGGAACAAAATATCACCCTATTTCACGGCGACCAACTTGACCCCAACCCCGATACACCCCTCACCGGGAAAAGCATCCAGGCTAAATTGCAGCGCGCCCAAGAGTTGACCATCCATACTCAGAACAGCACAATTCACACGCGCTCCATTGGCCCAACCGTGGGTGCCGCCTTGGCAGAAAGCGGCCTGGCCTTGCAAGGGCTAGATTACAGCCGACCCGCGGAGTTGGCGCGACTGCCTGATGGCGGCATCATCGAGGTAGTGCGCGTGCGTGAGGACGTGCTGCTCGAACAAACTCCGCTACCCTTTGGCGCCATGCAGCAAGCCTTGCCCGATGTGGAAATTGACAATACCATGGTAGTGAGTGCTGGCGAATACGGCCTGACCGCCCGGCGTGTGCGCGTGGTCTACGAAGCACCCCCCGACGAGCAAGGTTGGCAAGAAATTGATCGTCAGGTCGAAGCGGAGTGGGTGGCGCGCGAGCCACAGCCGCGTGTGGTTGGTTATGGCACCAAAATTGTCGTCCGCAGCGAAAATACTGCCAGCGGGCCAATCGAGTACTGGCGCAAGGTAAAAGTCTACGCCTCCACATACGCGCCTTGCCACCTGGGAATTCCTGACTATTGTTCATCCACCACAGCCAGCGGAGCGCAGTTACAAAAAGGGATGATCGCGGTGACCATCGAGTGGTATCGCTATATGAAGGGGGCCGCGGTGTATGTGCCCAACTATGGTATCGCCACCATCGAAGATGTCGGCGGGGGACTGCCGGATCGGCATTGGATCGATTTGGGTTACAGCGAGGAAGATTTTGTCGGCTGGGCCGGGTGGACAACGATTTATTTCCTCACTCCGGTGCCCAGTACTATTTTATATGTGCTGGAGTATGGCGGCTAATCATGCCCATCTATACGGGTCTTTAGGAACTGCCCCGGTGACTCATCAATACCGGTGGGAATCGAGCGTCTTTGTGGTGATATAATCGCCCACTACATAACCCCCACAACATCCTTGTCAGATTTAGCAACCCCAACCAGAAATTCGCGATGATAGATCAACTTCATGAAGCACGTATCCTCAAAAAATATGGATTGCGGCCTAATAAAGGGCTGGGGCAGAATTTTTTAGTGGATGATGCCGCCCTGCGGCGGGTGGTGACGGTGGCCGAGCTTGGGGCTGATGATGCCGTTTTGGAGATTGGTCCCGGCCTGGGGAGTTTAACTCGTCATCTGGCAAAGGCTGCCCGCAGGGTGGTTGCCGTAGAAATCGATGACCAACTCATCCCACCACTGCGAGAAGTGCTAGCCCCCTTCGAAAACATCACCATCGTCCACGATGACATTCTCAACTGCGACCCCGACACCCTGATTCCCGAATCGCCGTATCTGGTAGTCGCTAATATTCCCTATTACATCACATCTGCCATCATTCGACATTTGTTGGAAGCCAAGAACCCACCCAGCCGCATGATACTCACCGTACAACGCGAGGTCGCTCAACGCATCTGCGCCAAACCCGGCGAGATGAGCCTGCTGGCCCTGAGTGTGCAAGTCTACGGAGACCCCCGCATCGCGGCCCGCATCCCGGCGGGGGCTTTTTATCCGGCCCCCAAAGTCGATTCGGCGATCGTGCGAATTGACCTCTCACC
>CALCSH010000247.1 GCA_937893815.1 uncultured Anaerolineae bacterium
ACCTGCACGGTAGTTTTTTCAGTGGAGTCTATTCAAAAGCTGAAAACCATTTGGAATTATATCGATAAAAGAAAAAATTTGCAAATAGTTTCAAAATCTGCTACAATTCCACCGCTGACATCGCAAATTCTGTCATTTTACTCGAATAAACATCCAAAAAGTGATTGTTTTTTATGCGCAAAACTCTTATACCTGCTCAAAGGCGTGAGCGTATCCAAGATTACATCACAACTCACAAAGTGGCGCGTCTCGCTGATTTGAGCAAAATGTTAAATGCTTCAGAAGCTACAATTCGCCGTGATCTCGAGAAACTCGAAGATACGGGTTTCCTTGAGCGAACTCATGGCGGTGCAGTGCTCAGTCAGCGATTATCACGGGAACCAGAATATCAACAGCGGTTGAGGAATAGCCCCCATGAAAAGCGTTTAATAGGCCAGTTGGCTGCCTCACTAATTGAAGATGGCGATGTTGTTTTTATTAATGGGGGTACGACCACGACAGAGATTATTCGGCATATCCGCCCAAGCGCCGATATTACTGTTATCACCAATAATTTATTTGCTGCCCTAGAGATCGATGATATTGGCTTTGAACTGATTTTGTTAGGCGGGATATATCAGCAAGTCTCTCTTTCGGTAGGTGGTTTTTTTTCTATTGACAACCTTAAGCAAGTTTATGCAGATAAAACTTTTATTGGCGTTGACGGCATCAGTCTCAAATATGGTTGCACATTCCCGACCAGCGCCGAGGCTGAGGTTGTTCGCACTATGATGGGGCGCACTCGTGGCCCGGTTTATATTGTGGCAGATCACAGCAAGTGGGGGACAGTTTCTAATTATGAAGCTGCAAAAATTGAGAAAATCCATAGTTTGATCACAGATGCTGGCTTTGATATGAACGCCCGCCAATCGCTATCTACTCAGTCTGTAGAAATTTTCATCGCACAGGATAATATATCCGATACAGGATATCATAAAGAATGAAGACCTTGTCTGGGATTTTCGTTGCTGCAAGCGGGAAACTCGAAATATGGATGCGGGGTAATCCAAACACCCTGTTCTTCGACAGTTTTTCACTCCATGCGCGGCAAAGGCATCAAGAAAATTACACCTGAATTATTTTTTTAGTCTGTTGCAATTGGGCTTCTACCATTATTCTTGGCGGCTCTTTGAGACTTTGCGTGGAGGTTCCCAAATCTGGGCTTTACCTTGCGAAATCTCAGAGACCCTTCATGGCAAGAGGAGTACTATGTTTAAAATTTTCAAATCTAAGCAAGATAATTTCATCCGCCTGATCAATCAGCAAGCAGCATTAACGCTGCAAGGGTTGAATCAGCTCACCGAATACATGAAATTCCACGACCCTGAGCTTGCCAGGCAACTTACGTTGACCGAAAAAGAAGCCGACGAAGTGCGCCGCATTTTGATCAACGAACTCAACCGCACTTTCGTTACCCCGATTGATCGGGAAGATATTTTTGCGCTTTCACGTGCCATCGATGATGTTGTGGATTATGCCTACAGCACGGTCACAGAAATGGATGTGCTCGCCGTTACGCCAACTAGCTTTATGGTGCGCATGGCCACGCTCTTGCGGGATGCCGCTTATGAAATTCACATGGCTACACAACGGCTTGACGAACACCCTGGTGTAGCCGCCGAACACGCCCAGCGCGCCAAGGCGTTGGAGAACCGCGTTGAAGCCGTTTACCGGGAAGCCATTGCCGATTTATTCAGCGGGCCTGAGGATGTCCATCATATCTTCGAGATGCTCAAGATGCGCGAGGTCTACCGCCACCTGAGCAATGCAGCCGACCGGGGCGATGAAGCTGCTAACCTGATCGCCGATATCGTCGTCAAAACCACCTAAGAGGGAACTGCTCCGATGCCAACTATCCTGATCGTGATGATCGCTTTAGCCATCGTCTTTGATTTTCTCAACGGCATTCACGATTCCAGCAATATCGTTGCCACGATGATCTCTTCACGCGCTTTTAGCCCGCGCGTGGCGCTGGGCGTAACCGCGCTCACCGAATTCCTGGGGCCTTTTATCTTTGGGGTGGCGGTAGCCACCACCATCGGGGATGAGATTGTTACCGCATCTGCGATCACGCTTAATATCTTGATTGCTGCACTAACCAGCGCGATTATTTGGAACATCATAACCTGGTTTCTGGGTATTCCCAGCAGTTCTTCGCATGCCCTGATCGGCGGTTTGATTGGCGCGGTGGGTATTGGCGCTGGTTTCGATGCCATTGAACTGCGCGGCATGGAGAAAATCTTGATCGCGCTGTTCACATCACCGATCATTGGTTTGATACTAGGGTATTTGATTACCAAGCTGGTCTACTTCTTGGCACGCGGCGCAACGCCCAAAATCAATTGGTTTTTCAAGCGCTCACAAATCATTACCGGCATTGCGCTGGCGCTCAGCCATGGCACGAACGACTCGCAGAAGACCATGGGCATCATCACCCTGGGTTTGGTGACTGCCGGGGTGATCCCAACTTTTCATGTGCCCTTGTGGGTGATTACTGCCAGCGCCAGCGCGATTGCTTTGGGCACAGCCTTGGGCGGCTGGAAACTAATCAAGACCTTGGGTTCTAAATTCTACAAAATTCGTCCTGTGCATGGCTTCAGCGCTCAGCTTACTTCTGCCCTGGTGATTCTTGGGGCTTCGCTGGTCGGCGGGCCGGTCAGCACCACGCAGGTGGTCAGCTCCTCGATCATGGGGGTTGGCTCGGCTGAACGGGTCAGCAAAGTGCGCTGGGGCGTTGCTAAAGAAATTGTTGTGGCCTGGATTATCACCATTCCCGCGACAGCCTTGATGGCGGCTGGTCTAATTTACTTGATTGATAATGGTGCTGCTATTTCTGCGTTTTTTTGCAATCTGTTTTTCTGCTGAAACTGACGATAGCACCATCGAAATCAGGGCTTTTATGGCGTAGTAAGAAAATTCCGAGAGAATAGGGCGCTCCTGATTTTGGCTCTTTGAGACTTTGCGTGGAGGTTCCCAGATTTGGGGGTGTGGCGGGTGTTTCACACCCGCCACACCCCCAAATCTGGGCTTTACCTTGCGAAATCTCAGAGACCCCTGATTTTTAGTAGTGTAGAACAACCCCATCCACCCTCAGCATGAACCAATCCATCACGATGGGATCTGGTTCGAGGGTGCGTGCTTGCGTGATGGGATCTTCATCGTCGCTCACTTCGCCAATGATATTGGGTTTGCCGCTAAGCAAGACTCGCGGCCCAGCGTGCAGTCGGAGTCATTCACGATGAGAATAACGTTGATTTGAACCTGGCAAAACGCCAGGTTTTTCTATATGGGGGAGCAAGATAGGACCTCCGCAAGAAGTTACTATTCCAAGCATCTCATCCGCGTGCCGTCACCAATCTTCTCAGCTTCATCCTACTTACATCCTACTTA
>CALCSH010000248.1 GCA_937893815.1 uncultured Anaerolineae bacterium
CTGAGCGCTTTCGAAACTGGATCTAAAGTTCACATTGAGCGGGCTGGGCAAACCGGCGGCAGGGATGTAGCTCATATTGGCCGCAACCGAAATATCATGGGCTGCCATGGTGATCTCATCCACACCCACAAAGGCTGCCAGTTGGGCGTCCAATTTCATCGCAAAGAAGCGGATCGGGTCTTCAGCCGCTTCCAGGGCGGTGGGGCTCATCAACATGATGCCCACATCTAGATCCTCGACAACCATGCCGATGGCATTCTCGTTGATCTCGTCATCCGGGATCTGGTTATTGGGATCACGATCGATGATACCGTCGTTGTTGGAGTCAATAAAATAGGGCCCCATACCCACAAAGGCATAAACGTTAGACATACCGATGGTGATGGTGCGCATCTCGATATCTGAGATCACATCACCGCTGCCACCCACGCTAACCTCAGTGTTAATATCCATCTCGTACGTGGGTCCCATCTCGAAGGCGAAGCTGCCGGTCAGGTAGACGAAGTCAGAAATTGCCAGGGTTACCTGGCCCGCTGAGGCGCGGATCAACTGACCATCGAAGTCGAAGAGAATCGGGTTTCCGCCGGTGTTGAGGTTGTACCCTCCTTCAGCCGGGAAGCTGGCAAGGAAATCAACGTTGGGGGTGAACTGGCCCATCCACTTCGAACCGTAATTTACTTCGATGATGACCTGCCTGGCTTCCAGGGTCAGGAAATCGAGACCCACCAGGCCGACATGATCGGCTGACAACTTGAGCGCGTACAGCTTAGGCAGTTGGTCGTTGGGAATAGTGATTGGCTGGCCTGCCAGAGAAGTGAGCTGGCCGGTGGGCTTCATCATCATAAAGCCAAAGGTAAGGTTCTCCAGAGTCAGGCCAAGGGCATCGGTGTTGGTCGTTTCCAGCACGCCATCGCCATCAGAGTCGCTGCGGTAAGGGCCATCGATGCCCACAAAGGCGGTGATGTTAGAGCCGCCGATGGTCATCACTGCCACCTGGCCCTTGACCTGCCCGCCGAAACCGATCGTTCCGGCCAGATCGTCTGAAATACCGGTGTCGATGACCACGTCCATCGTGGCGCCCTTCTCGAAGGCGAAGCTTCCGGTCAGGTAGACGAACTCAGAGATCTGAATGGTGGCCCGAGCAATCGAAGCACCCAGATAGCTTCCGCTGAAATCAAGCAGGACGGGATCATTGCCGGTGGCAACCGATAGTCCCCCGCCGGATAATTTGGTGAAGTCAATCGCGGGCGGCCCGGTCGTTGCGCCCTGCTTACGCGCCATATTTACGCTCACGGAGATACTGCTGGCTTCCAGGATGATCTCGGGCACGCCCACCAGGGATACCTGGTCAGCGTCCACTTTGAGGGCATAGTAGCGGGCTTTATCGGCTTTATCAACCGGCGTGAGCAGCGCCAGCCCCAGGTCGACGTTGACGATGGAAAGCCCCAGGGCCTCCGGGTTGGGCGTATCGTCGGGGATGGCATTGTCCGGGTCGATGTCGATCAGGCCATCGCCGTTGGTATCGGTGAGATAAGGCCCGTCGATGCCGACGAAGACGGTCACATTGCTGGCACCGATGGCAATGTAATCGACCTGTTTCTTGTTGCTATCGGTATCGGTCAGGGTAACTTCAATGCGGGAGCCTTTAGTGAAAGCAAATCCGCCGGAAATATAGACAAACTCGTCAATTTGCAGGGTGGCTTGAGAAACGCTGACTCGCAGGAATTTTGTAGCGTAATCCAGGCTGATATTTCCCGTGCCGGTTGGCACCTGCATGGCTCCACCACTGAGCCTGGTGAAGTCCACCACTGGAGCATTTTCAACCCCAGGTTGGCTGGCGTGGTTGATCTCGAAGGTCACACCATGAATGTCGAAGACCAGCTCATCGGGCAGACCGAGGATGTCCACATCGGCGGCAGTTACTTTGAGAGCGAAATAGCTCGCCTTGTCTACTTTGTCTTTGGGTTTCATCAACGCCAGGCCGACGTTGATGTCGTGGACGGCAAAGCCCATAGCATCGACGTTGACATCGTCATCATCGTCGATATAGCCATTGCCGTCAGTATCTTGGAAGTATGGGCCAATCCCGGCGAAGACATCTACATTCCCAGCGCCGATCTTGATAACGTTGACTTCCTTAGTGGTTATGCCGTCGCTGAGCGTGACTGTTTGGGATGAGACATACTCGAATGCCAGTCCACCGCTGAGATAGACATAATCGGAGATGCTTACGGTGACTTTGGCTACGCTGACTCGCAAGAACTTGTTGGCGTAATCCAGGTTCAGGATG
>CALCSH010000249.1 GCA_937893815.1 uncultured Anaerolineae bacterium
CCCCCATATATTCCGGCGGGAACACCTGCACGGTAGTTTTTTCAGTGGAGTCAAAGTTCAATACCGTTTGAACTTTTAGAAAACCTGGCAGGTTTTTTGAAGAGGTATCTATGTTTAAAAAAATTATCCACGTCTTTGGCGGGGATCCACAGAAAAAGCAAATTGAATCTTACAAGCAAAGTATCGATCAGATTAACGCCCTGGAAGCGGAGTTCGAGGCGCTGAGCGAAGCGGAACTGGCTCAGAAGACAATTGAATTTCGTATGCGCCTGGCGCGGGGTGAAGCTCTGGATGATCTGCTCCCCGAGGCCTATGCGGTTGTGCGTGAAGCCAGCAAGAAAACCATCGGTTTGCGGCATTATGATGTGCAGTTCATCGGTGGGATTTCCATGCATAACGGCGCAGTAGCCGAGATGCGCACCGGAGAGGGGAAAACCCTCTCGGCGACGCTGCCCATTTATCTGAACGCCCTGGCGCTGAATCCGCGTTGGGAACAGCAGGCCGCCCAACGCTGGGGCGATGACCCCGCGCGGTGGGAGTTTATCCCTCTGGGTGGGATTCCCGTCGGCCGCGGCGTCCACCTGATCACCGTCAATGATTATCTGG
Source organism: uncultured Anaerolineae bacterium (assembly GCA_937893815.1). GTDB lineage: Bacteria > Chloroflexota > Anaerolineae > Anaerolineales > UBA11858 > NIOZ-UU35. Next base: position 607 of record CALCSH010000249.1, read on the forward strand.
CCCGACGTGATGCCCGTTGGATGGCGCCGATCTATGCATTGCTTGGAATGAGCGTAGGCGTGCTGCAAATGGCCTCTCGCACTGAGCACGGCCGCAAAGCCTTTTTGGTCGAATTGGAAAAATCATCCCCGCACGAAGATCAAAACCAACTCGAAATGGTGCTGCGAGCGGATGCGTATAACGCCGATATTACGTACGGCACCAACAACGAATTCGGCTTCGACTACCTGCGCGACAATATGAAGATGACGCTCGATGAGCGTGTACAGCGCGGGCATTATTTTGCCATTATCGACGAAGTGGATAATGTGTTAATTGATGAAGCCCGCACGCCGCTAATTATCTCTGGCCCATCGAGTGAAGACAGCGCCAATTACCAGCACATGGCACGAGTGGTCAAGCAGCTCAATCCGGAAGATTATGAAATCAGCGAGCGAGACCGCAATATTTCACTGACTGAAATCGGCGAAACCCATACAGAGCAAATTTTGGGGCAAGCCTTGCGCAATCCCGACCGCCCCGAAGATATCACTCCTGAACAGGCGCGGTTGCTGGGTTATTTGCAGCAAGCCCTGAATGCCGAATATATCTATAAGCGTAATAAGGATTATGTTGTTCAGGGGCGCAAAGTGATTATTGTGGATCACTTCACCGGGCGTTTGATGCCTGGACGGCGCTGGTCGGACGGCTTGCACCAGGCAGTGGAGGCCAAAGAGGGTGTGCCGGTGGAGAGTGAGAATATCACCTACGCCACGATCACGATTCAGAACTATTTCCGTATGTACGACAAACTCTCTGGCATGACCGGTACCGC
>CALCSH010000250.1 GCA_937893815.1 uncultured Anaerolineae bacterium
CAAATTGATGGTATCCGCACCGCCCAAGGCATCGATGGTAACCAGATTGCCGCCGGGCAGGTTGACGGTATCTCCGGCTACACTGATTTGGGTATCCTGAATTTCGATGACATCGGCGCTTTCAGTAGCCAGAATCTTGACCTTATCGCCGCTGAATGCCAGGGTTTCAGCGTTGGTGTTATCAACAATGATCGAGAAGGGGTAATCGCCGCCTGAACAACTGGAGGGACACCTAAAAATGGTGTTTACGCTGCTGGTATAAGCATCAGCACCTTCGCCGCCGTTGATCACGCCGCTGCCACCGCTGAGAGTGATATTGTCATTCCCCAGCCCGGCATCCACCGTGATCGTGCCACCGCGCACGTTGATGGTGTCGTTATCGTTATCGCCGTAGAGCGTGCCGCTGCCGCCGGTGGCGATCAGCGTGTCAGCCCCGTCCCCGCCGGAGACGCGGAAATTGCTGCCGGCGCTGACGGTGATCGTGTCTGCTCCAGCGTTGCCCTCGGCCTCGAAAGCGCTGCCGCTGCTGTCGTCGATGATGGTGTCATCGCCATCTTCACCGTAGATCAGGTGATGGGCCGAACCCAGGTAGGAGATGCTGTCGTTCCCGCTGCCCGCCTGGATCAATACCGGCAATGCAATCGAATCATCGACCAGGATGGTATCGGCACCATCGCCGGAGAGGACATTGACCTGGGCCACACCGCTATAATTGACCGCTTTCCCCAACAGATTGATTCGCACTTTCCCGCTATCGATCTGAGAAACCACGATCTGTTCGTCCGTTTCGGCCTTGTCGAAGTTGCGATATTGAGCGCGGCTGCCAACGAAGACATATAGCGTGCCGCCGCCGAATTGGCCACCACTACTGGTGCCGGCGACTACGGGTGTTGGTGGGGGATCGGAAATTGTACCGAATGTAAAGGTGTAGCCAGCATCAACTGTTTTACAATACTCATCCACTTTGATATCAACGCAGAAGCGTTTTGAAACGCCCACGAATAGCGAAAGGTCGCCAACTGAAACATCAAACTCAAAATCGAAGGTGAAACCTATATCAGGAGGTTCCCATCTGGCTACATCCGCGCACCCAATATTATCGACACAGATTTCGCCCTTGATATAACCCGAAAGCGAGGCGCCAAGACTCAAATCAACTGCAAGCACCTTAGCCCCATATCCGAAGGGGTCTTTCCCATTGTCATCCAGCAAACTGATAGAACCATTGATGAAACCGGTAGCATCCAGGGAATAGGAGCCTCCGAAAATACCGACACTTACCGAGCCACTGCTGCTGAAGGTGATCTCCGTGCCAAAAGTAACTTCGAACTCACCTTCGGAACTGGCGAAGAGGCTGGCTTCCACCGTGACCGGGCCAAAGGCAACATCGGCGCTGATATCCAGGCGATAGACTCCCTGGGTATATTCGATCAATGCTTCGGCATTGAAGTCCATAAAGCCCAACAAATTCAGGTTGGCGTCTTCAACTTTGATGCGGAAGGTATCGCTGGGGATATCCAGATCATAGGCGTCGCTGCCGGTCCCGGAGCGGTTGTTGATCTGCAGGCGGAAATTACCTGTCAGGCTGAAGATGCCGGTATCAAGTGAATTACTGCTGACTAGGTCGATCACCAAACCGGGATTGCCTTTGCTGGCCCGGACGTAGTTGACATTCCCGGCGAAGGGGATGCTTATTCCAAAGACCGAGAGTTTAGCAGAGTTGATCTGCACCTGGATGACATCGAATATCTTGTCGATGCCCTTGATAACGAATTCACCTTCCAGGTAAATATCATCGAAGACACTCAAACGTCCGTGCAGATAAACCTGCATGGTATTGGCGGCCAGGCTGTAGGCTGCCGGCGCGCTCTTGACTTTGCCAGCAGCGAAATCATACTGATAGCGATCAATGTTCCAGCCGCTGCTGGTGGTGTTGATCTCTATCTGGGCGAAGGCGGCAAATTTTGCCGGGCCAAGTTTAATATTTCCAGTCAGCCGCACCAGGGCTTTCACACCGCCGTCGCCAATGTAGATATTGCCATTGGCGGTGACACTGCCCATCTCACCCAGGCTGATGGTGATATCGTCGATGGGGATCTCGATACTGCCGTACCCAGCCTTCATATCCACTTCGAAAGTATACTCGGCCCCAATACGGATGGTGCCTTTGATGGAATAGCGCGTGCTATTGGCCGGGATGCTGACATTGACGGTGTTGCTCTGGATAGTGCGCACCGTGTTGGTGGTGTTCATCTCCAGGGAGAGATCGCCCTCGATGCTGACCGGGCCAAAGCTCAGATCCCCGTACAGTTTCAGGGAGGTCACAAAGCCTGCCTGGCTGGCTTCCAGGAAACCTTTAGCGTTGACTTCACCAATCGGTGAAATGGTCAGTTTGGCATCCACCTCGACCTGCAGCAGATCGGGGGTCTTCACCAACCAGAAAGAGCCGCGCAGCTCGAAGGGTGAAATCTCCAGCACGCCGCTGACGAAAATGCTGATGGTGTTGGCGGCAATCGTGGCAGTTTCGAGTTCGGTGGTGACCTGACCGGTATCAAAGTCAAATTTGAAGCGGGTGATGGTCTGGTCATTGTTGGTGGTGTTGATATCCAGGCTGGCCGCGCCATCGAAGGTCAAGAAACCCAGGTCGATATTGCCCAACTGCAGGGAGGCCACAAAGCCGTCGTCCGTCAATTTCATAGCGCCGGCGGCGTTGACCTCGCCGAAGCCGGCCAGTTCGACTTTGGCCGCCACGGCAATTTCCAGCGCCGAGGAGGTCTTCCTCAGCCAGAAAGCGCCTTCCAGTACGAAAGGTGAAATCTCAATCGAGCCGCTGATGAAGATTTGAATAGAGTCCGCTTCAAGGGAAGTGTTCTCCACAACAAGCTGCCCAGCATCGTTATAAACCATGCGCTGGATACTCTGGCTGCTGCTGGTGGTGTTCATCTCGAATTGGAAGGCGGCGCTTAGCTTGGCAGGTCCGAGTTTCAGATCCCCTTCTAGTTCCAGCACAGCCAGGACGCCGGCGTCGCTCAGTTTCAGGAAACCGGCAGCCTGCACTGTTGCCAGGGAGCCAAAGGTAAACAGCCCGGCAGCCTGAATTTCGATATGGGTTTCGGTGACCTCTAGACGGAAGGCGCCGTACAAGTTGGCGACATTATCGCCAATCAGCAGCGAGCCGGTCGCCAGGATTACGATGTAGTCTCCGGCAGGGCCACTTGAGCCATCCAACTGGGGCGGTCCGGCGGTGATCGTCAGCGTGTCGTAAGGCAGGCCGTATTCACCCTCTCGGAAGAAATCGGGGACATCGTAAGTGATGGCCTGGCCGGTGTTATTCATGTACAGGTTGAAGGTGGCATTGAATTCCAGGGCGCTGCCAAATTTGGCGTTGCCAGAAAGCTCCAGGTTCAAGCCGATATCGCCAGCATATTCGACGACCAGCAGGCCGCGAGCGTGGAAATTAATCCACGGGGCGGCGCCGCGCGAGATCGGTTCGTCGCCGATGGAAAGTTCCATATCGGCGAAGATCAAGATACCCTCTTCGTCCATCTGCAGGTCAGCGTAGCCCAGGAAGTAGAGCACATCAGCCACCACGATGTGGACTTCACCGGCAATCCGCACCCACATATTTTCGAAATCGAGGTAGACCGGTTCGTCGGGGTTGCCGGTACTGACCGCATAGCCATCTTCACCAAAGGACTGCTTAAAGTCGACTACAACCGTACCCGAAGTTCCCAATCCGAGGTTCATTTCGAAGGCCACATTCGCGACCTCGAGGGTAATGGCATCGATGCCAACGATCCCGGCGTAAGTCAGGGATGATTTGAGGGCAAAATAAGCACCCGGATCGGTGGCTTCGGTGGAGGCCAACAGCATGAAGCCGCCGTCCAAATCTTCGATCACCAGGCCCATGGCGTTGCTGTTGGGACTGTCGTTCTCATCAACACGACCATCGCCGGTGGTATCCACAAAGTAAGGGCCGTTGCCAACGAAGGCGTTGACATCATTGAAACCAATAGTCAGGGTTTTGAGGGTTTTCTTAGAGCCGCCGGTCAGGGTGACGGTTTCAGATGGCCCGGCTTCAAAAGCAAAGCTGCCGAAGAGCTGCACGTAGCCCATGATATCCAATTCGGCATAACCCACCACTAATTTCAGCAAGAAGGAATCGAAATCAAGATTGACAGGATCGCCGCCCGTATTGAGGGCAAACTGGCCATCATTGGCAC
>CALCSH010000251.1 GCA_937893815.1 uncultured Anaerolineae bacterium
AACCACCAGCCGGAAATCTGGGCTAGAACCCACAAATATCTATTTTTATCTGGATTTTTGACTCACCGCCTGACCGGGGAGTTCATCGATTCGGTCGCCAGCCAGGTCGGTTATATGCCCTTCGACTATAAGGCCCAAACCTGGGCGAAATCATGGGATTGGAAGTGGAAAGCCCTGCCGATGGAGAAGGCATTACTCCCGAAGCTCGTGGCGGCTGCCTCCCCCCTGGGTAAAATCAGCCCCCGGGCTGCGGCGGCCACCGGGCTACCCGCCGGACTGCCGCTGATCGCCGCGGCGGCTGACAAGGCCACCGAAGTGCTCGGCGCGGGCTGCCTGGAACCACAGATCGCCTGCCTGAGCTATGGCACGACCGCCACCATCAACACCACCCACAAAAAATATATCGAAGTCATCCCGCTAATTCCGCCCTATCCTGCCGCCGTACCGGATGCCTATAATTTCGAACTTTCGGTCTACCGCGGCTACTGGATGGTGACCTGGTTCAAGCACGAATTCGGTCTGCGGGAGCAGCATATTGCTAAAGAACGCGGCATCCAGCCGGAAGAGCTCTTCGACGAACTGGTCAACGCCGTACCACCCGGCTCGGACGGCCTGGTATTGCAGCCCTACTGGTCGCCGGGATTGCGTTTCCCCGGCCCGGAAGCGCGCGGCGCAATAATCGGCTTCAGCGACGTTCACACGCGTGCCCATCTCTACCGCGCCATTCTCGAGGGGCTGGCCTATGCCCTTCGGGAAGGGGCTGAACGCACCGAAAAGCGCAGCGGCGTCAAAATCGAGCAAATCCGCGTGGCGGGTGGCGGCAGTCAGAGCGATGCTGCCATGCAGCTCACCGCCGACATCTTTGGCCTGCCCACGGCACGCCCGCATCTCTATGAAGCTTCGGGGCTAGGCGCGGCCATCGACGCGGCAGTCGGCGCGGGCATCCACGCCGATTTTCCCACCGCCATCGCCGCGATGACCCGTCCCGGCGACACTTTCGAGCCGAATCCCAGCGCGCAGGCGCGGTACAACCAACTCTACCACCACGTCTACAAGAAAATGTACAAGAAGCTGCGGCCATTCTACAAAACCATGCAACAAATCCGGTAATCAGGCGATCAGGTAATTGGGAATTAGGGCATCTCCCGATACCTGATCACCTGATTCCTAATTCCTGACACCTAATACCTGACCCCCAATGCCCCACTTCCCCGTTTTCCATCCACAGAGTCCCAACCCGGAGGCCGTTGTGCATTCCGGAGCATATCGCTTCACCCTGCTGACTGAGCGGCTCATCCGCATCGAATACAGCCCGGCGCAAACCTTCGAAGAGCATCCCAGTCAGGTTTTCTGGCATCGAGAGCAGCCTGCGCCGCCATTTGAGCGCACCCAAAACGGAGCGCAGCTCGAAATCCATACCGACAATCTGACCCTGCGCTGTCAAACCGACGCGCCCCCCACAGCCGACACGCTGAGCATCTACGTGAACGCCACAGCGCAAACCTGGCGCTACGGCGACGCCGACCCCGCCAATCTGGGCGGCACCGCACGCACGCTGGACTGCGCCAACGGCCCGATCCCCCTGGAACCGGGCTTGATCTCGCGCTCCGGTTGGGCTTTGGTGGATGATTCGGCATCGCTGATCTTCAATGAACAGGGTTGGCTGCAACCGCGCAACGCCGCGCCCGGAACACTTGACTTGTACTTCTTCGGCTACGGGCACGACTACGCCGCCGCGCTGTGCGAGTATCGCCGCATCGCCGGCCTGGTCCCCCTGATTCCGCGTTGGGCGCTGGGCAACTGGTGGAGCCGCTACTGGGCCTGTTCGCAAGCTGAATTCATACAACTGATGCTCGATTTCGAGAATTATGACATCCCGCTTTCGGTGTGCATCATCGATATGGACTGGCACATCACCGAAACTGGCAATGCCGCCTCCGGCTGGACCGGCTACACCTGGAACCGCGAACTCTTCCCCAACCCGCCCGCCCTGCTCGAATTCCTGCATCAAAAAGGACTTAAAACCGCCCTCAACCTGCACCCCGCCGATGGGGTCTGGCCCCACGAAGCAGCCTATCCCGCCGTGGCTCAGCGCATGGGTGTTGATCCCGCCAGCGGGCAGCCGATCCCTTTCGATATCACCGACCCACACTTTGTCCAGGTTTATCTTGAAGAACTGCACCATCCCCTCGAAGCACAGGGCGTGGATTTCTGGTGGCTCGACTGGCAGCAAGGCTCGCAATCCACAATCCCCGGCCTCGACCCGCTCTTTTTGCTCAACCATCTGCATTTTCATGATCTGGCGCGGCCATCCCCCTCTCCCGCTGGGAGAGGGGCTAGGGGTGAGGGTAAACGCCCCTTCATCTTCTCGCGCTGGGGCGGGCTGGGCAGCCATCGCTACCCGATCGGCTTTTCCGGCGACAGTTATGTCACCTGGGAGTCGCTGGCCTTCCAGCCGCACTTCACCGCCAGCGCAGCCAATGTGGGCTACGGCTGGTGGAGTCACGACATCGGCGGGCATTACTTCGGCATCGAAGACGCTGAACTCTACACCCGCTGGGTGCAGTTCGGCGTGTTCAGCCCGATCTTGCGCCTGCACAGCACCAAAAACGACTTTCAAGAGCGCCGTCCCTGGGGTTACGATGCCGAAACCCTGCGTGTCGCCCGGCGCGCCTTCCAACTGCGCCACAAGTTGATCCCCTACATTTACAGCATGGCCTGGCGCGATCACCAGCACGCCCAGGCGCTCGTCCAGCCGATGTACCACAGCCGCCCCGCCGACGAAGCCGCCTACCATTGCCCTAACCAATACGCTTTCGGCTCGGAACTGATCGCCGCGCCCTACACCGAACCCATCCACCCCGAAACGCGCCTCAGCCGCCAAACCCTGTGGCTACCAGAGGGCGACTGGTTCGACTTCTTCAGCGGCGAACATCACGCTGGCGGCTGGCAAGCACTCTACGGGGCGCTCGATGAAATTCCGGTCTTCGCCAAAGCCGGTGCTATCGTGCCCCTGGCCGAAGACGGCCATCTCAATCTACTGGTTTTCCCCGGCGCGGACAACCGCTTTGACGTATATGACGACGACGGCCACTCCCAGGGCTATCAGAATGGGGAATACAGTTTGACGGTGTTGAAAAATTCCTGGCAAGAAGGGATTCTGACTTTTGAGATTGATCCTACTGAACACGTTGGCCGCGTCCCCAACAGGACGCTCGGACTCACGGTGAGAGGGTTGGCTGCCCCCAAAGCGGTGATTCTCACCCTGAACGGAATCCAACTAAAAACATGGGACACGGATAACACAGATTGGACGGATTTGCACAGATCAAACCAAAAGAAATATCCGCGAAAATCCGTAAAATCAGCGTCATCTGCGTTCTATTATGACCCCGAAATCCGCAGCCTAATGCTGCCCCCGCTGGAACTCGCTCCCGACGACCATCTCCGGCTCGAAGTTCACGCAACACTAGAACGTCCGGATGCCCGACAAGACAAATGCATCAAACTGCTGCGCGCCTTCCGTCTGGAAAGCATGGCAAAACAGGCCATCGCCGTGCAACTGCCGCAAATCATCGAAAACCCGGCTCTGCTTGCCGCCTTCCGCACCGACCTGACAGACGCCCACCTGCGCGCTCTGCTGGAGACGATCACCGGCGCGGGCGTCTCACGCATCACCAGCACCGGCGACGAAGAATTCCTGCTCTGGAACAACGCCGCAAACCCGGCGATGCGCTACCAACTCGCCGTGCATCAAACCCATGTCTGGGAAATCGAGAAACGCTTCGCCCTGGAAGATGAATCCCTGCCCGCCTTCCGCGCCATCCACCCACCTAGCGAGTTCGGGCAAAACCGCTGGGCGCTGCGCGTGAATTATCACCATCTGCTGTCACTGGAGTTTGGGAAATAACTCATGACTCCAGTGAAAAAACTACCGTGCAGGTGTTCCCGCCGGAATATATGGGG
>CALCSH010000252.1 GCA_937893815.1 uncultured Anaerolineae bacterium
ACGGCGCTGGCCGAACAATCCAGCGTTCACTTTACGGAACTGCCGCAAGTTTTTGCGCGTCAAGAAGAGGCATTGAAAAATGCTCAAAATGAGTTGGTTGAGCTTAAAGCCGAAATGCTATCCGTTGAAATGGAACGCTTGCTCCAAAAAGCGAATCTTCGGGATGGGCATCGCTGGGTTGTGGCCGCATTTGAGAACCGCCCTGCCAACGATATTCAAATGTTGGCGAAACAACTGCGCACTCAAGCAGGCGTAGTAACTGTTTTGGCGACCCTACAAAATGAAAAATTAGCCTTGTTGGTTGCCTGCGCAGATGATGTGGACGAAAACGATGCCCACGCCGGAGAGTTACTAAAAGGTCTTTTAGTGTTCGTTGGCGGTCGTGGCGGCGGTAATGCTCAGATGGCGCAGGGCGGCGGAAATATCACTGCCGAGCAATACCAAACGTTGAAAGAAATAATACTGAAAAATTCATAATGAAGTCTGAAATGCAAAAAGCCGCGAAACGGCAACAGAATCCCATCAGCCGCGTGATGCGCTCGAAGGAAGCCGCCCAAGCCAGCTATGACAAACTAAGCCGCTGGTACGATTGGATTGCCGGTCTTTCCGAGCGAAAATACAAAGAAATTGGGTTGCAAAAACTAAAAGCTACGGCTGGAGAAATTGTGCTGGAAATCGGTTTTGGCACGGGCGCATGCCTTGTCCCATTGGCGAAAGCTGTGGGTGATTCAGGCAGGGTTTATGGCATTGATCTCTCCGAGGGGATGCGTGATGTAGCTCAAACAAAACTTAATAAAGCGGGGTTATCGGATCGCGTAGAGTTAGAACTTGGCGATGCTGTAGAACTTCCTTTTGAAGACCATGCTTTCGCGGCGATTTACATGAGTTTCACCTTGGAGCTATTCGACACCCCGGAGATTCCGTTGATGCTCAGTGAGTGCAAACGAGTACTGCGCTCAGGTGGTCGTATGGCGGTCGTGGCAATGTCAAAACAACAAAAAACTGGCTTGATGGTGGAACTCTATCAATGGTTCCACGAAAAATATCCCCAATACGCCGATTGCCGTCCAATTTATGTTCAGCGCGCCCTTGAGCAGGCAGGCTTTCAAATCGAGAGTATAAAGGAAATGTCGATGTTCGGATTGCCGATAGATATTGTGTTGGCGCACCGTGAGCCAAATGGTTGACGTAAAGGGATGTTCAGCCGCGCGGCTTCGCATCCTGGTGTTCTTGCCATTCGATTTCTAGATTCATTCAAGACTCCACTGCAAAAAGACATTTTCATCACAGAGTGCGCCGAGAATTTTGCCGATTTCGCACTTTTAAAACTCTGCGCTCTCCGCGTTCTCGGCGGTGAAGGGTTTTTGCAGTAGAGTCATTCAAGTGCCTAAGTGGCAAACAGCGAGGATCTTGTCATGCCGAAAATTACCATAAATTCAATTGAAATCTTCTATAAAATGACCGGCCAGGGTGAACCATTATTATTGATTCACGGTTTGGGGTCGAGTTCGCGCGATTGGGATTATCAGATTTCAGTCTTTGCCGAGCAGTATCAGGTGATCGCTTGCGATATACGCGGCCATGGCCAATCCTCCAAGCCACCCGGGCCTTACAGTGTGCCGTTATTCGCGGAAGACGTCGTTCAATTGATGCAGGTTTTGGAAATTGCTCCCGCGCACGTTTTGGGGATTTCAATGGGTGGGATGATCGGCTATCAATTAGCGGTGGATCATCCAGAAATGGTCAAAACGCTGATGGTGGCCAACTGCAACCCCGAATTGCCCGTGCACAACTTCAAGGATCGCTTAACGATTTGGCAGCGCGAACTCATCGTAAAACTTATCGGGATGCGTAAAATGGGCCAGGTGCTGAGCGAACGCCTTTTCATCAAGCCTGAACAAGAAGAACTGCGGGGCATATTTGTGCAGCGTTGGGCAGAAAATGCCCCCAAGGCATACCTGGCTTCGATGCGTGCAATCGTTGGCTGGAGTGTTGTCGCTAAACTGGCGTATCTGAATATGCCGGTATTGGTGATCGCGGCCGATCAGGATTATTCATTCGTAGATGACAAAGCGGCTTATATTCCCATGATGCCCAATGCCCATATGGTGATCATCGAGGATTCGCGCCACGCTACAC
>CALCSH010000253.1 GCA_937893815.1 uncultured Anaerolineae bacterium
CCACCCCCATATATTCCGGCGGGAACACCTGCATGGTAGTTTTTTCAGTGGAGTCATCAATGCCAATTCACACTTAATCACAGTGATTACCCAATCACTGCCCGAATAGAACGCGGATGGCGTGGGTCAGGCAGATTTTATCAGATCTATTTTTTCAAGTGCTTTCATCGCAGAATAATTTGTCATATCGAGTTGTAAAGGCGTGACCGATACATATCCCGCTTTCAACGCGCCATAATCCGTACCCTCATCCGGAATCCCCGTGGGGGCGTCGCCACCCATCCAGTAATAAGGTCTGCCACGCGGATCTTCACGGCGCAGTAAGACATCGTTATACACGCGCACCCCATACCGAGTAATCTGCACCCCTTTGATGGCTTCCTCCGACAGATAGGGCACATTGATATTGATCACGGTTCTTTCAGGAATCCCCCTTTTGAGCAAAGCAGTGATAATCCGACGGGCATAGCGGGCCGCAGGACCAAAATCTAGTGGGCCATTGTGATTCTCGGGCGAATCCAGTGAAACCGCCACCCCTACCCCACCCTGAATAACCGCCTCCATCGCCGCGGTCACCGTTCCCGAATAGGTGATATCCGTGCCAAAATTTGCATTGGGGTTGATGCCGGACACGACCAGATCAATTTTCCGCTCCACCACGCCCATCATTGCCAGCGCCACACAATCCGAAGGCGCGCCATCACTACTCATCGCCAGGATGCCATCGGCAAACTGAATTTCTTTCACCCGCATCGGGCGGTGCATGGTCTTAACATGCCCCGATGCCGACCAATTGCGATCCGGGGCCAGTACAGTCACATCCCCAAGTATTTGCATTTCGCGCGCCAAGGCCAGCAAGCCGGGAGCGGTTACGCCATCATCGTTGGTAACTAAAATATGGGTCATAATGGGTTCTCTTTTTCGGCTAAATTCATAAGCGACAGGGTCTTTAGGAACTGCCGTGAGAATTCCCAGAAACCCAAGCGACAATTATACCTGAGTGTTCCTGGCGGTGGTACAATGCGCAAGTTTTTGAGCATCGAGCCGACAATGAAGACAAACTACCTGCAATCCATCCACGCTTATCCACGCCAGTTTTGGTTGTTATTTTGGGGTGTGCTCATCAGCACCGCTGGGGTCAGCATGATCTGGCCCTTCCTGATGATCTATGTCAGTGAGCGACTATCCCTACCGATGACGACCGTCGCGGTACTGCTCAGCGTCAACGCGGCGACCAGCCTGATCGCGTCCTTCATTGCCGGGCCAATCAGCGATCGCATCGGGCGCAAGAGGATCATGGTGTTGGGTCTGGCCGCGCTGGGCATCACCTACCTGGCAATGATCCCCGCAAAAACCTATCTGGCATTCTTCATCCTGATGGCGCTGCGCGGGCTGGTCAACCCGCTCTTTCGCATCGGCACCGACGCGGTTGTGGCCGACATCATCCCAAACGAGCAACGCGCCGATGCCTATGCCCTCACCCGCTTGAGCAAAAATGTTGGTATTGCGATTGGCCCGGCGCTGGGTGGTTTTGTGGCGTCCAACTCCTATCAGGTTGCCTTCATCGGCGCAGCCGTCGGTCTGATGGCTTTCGCCCTGCTGACATTTTTCTTTCTCCAAGAAACCTTGCCTACTGAGATTCGCGGGACGGCTTCGAAATCAGCGAATGGCGGCTTTCAGTATATTGCCAAAGATCACGCCTTTCTCAACTTCGTCGGCGCATTCACGCTCACTCAAATTAGTTCATCGATGATCTGGGTACTGCTGGGCGTATACACCAAAGATAACTTCCAGGTTTTGGAAAAGCAGTTTGGCTTCATTCCGATGACCAATGCCCTAATGGTGGTAGTTTTGCAGGTATTCATCACCCGCGCCACCAAACGCCAATCCCCGCTGCAAATGATGGCCCTGGGGGCCTTCATCTATGGCCTGGGCGTTAGCAGCGTTGCTTTTGGGAATCAGTTTCTGGATTTTTGGGGCAGTATGGTGTTATTGACGCTAGGTGAACTAGTATTGGTGCCAACAGCAACCACCTTTACAGCGGATTTGGCTCCGGTCGATATGCGTGGGCGCTATATGAGCGTCTTCGCGCTTACCTGGGGGGTGGCATCCGGAATTGGCCCGGTGGTGGGTGGCGTTCTGAATGATTGGATCAGCCCCCAGGCCATCTGGCTCGGCGGCGGTCTTTTTGGATTATCCGGCGCTCTATGGTTCTTGGTTCAATTCCGGAACCGTAATTTCATAGCATCAGTCAGCGGATAGGCCCCGATCCATCATCATAAGAAACTGCTCAACGATAGCCGGATCGAAATGCGTGCCAGATTGTGTGTGAATATACTCCATGACTCTGTTTTTCTCCCAGGCCTTGCGATACGGCCGGTCAGATGTGAGCGCATCCCAAACATCGATGATCGAAAATATGCGTGCTGAAAGCGGGATATTATTTCCCTTCAAGCCGCGCGGGTAGCCTGAACCATCCCATTTCTCATGGTGACAGTACGGAATATCCAATGCTGTGCGCAGGTAATCAATCTGCGAAAGGAAGTTGTACGCATATATTGGATGTTGGCGCATGATCGTCCATTCTTCTTCCGTCAGTTTGCCCGGTTTAAGCAATATGCCATCGGGGATGCCCATTTTTCCAATATCATGCAACAACGAACCGCGGTGAATGTGCTCCAGATCAACACCAGAAATGCCCATTGCTTGAGCAAGCTCTACAGTTAGCTCAGTCACCCGGCGAGTGTGGCCTTCAGTTTCTTCATCACGCAATTCGAGCGCTTTTGCCCAACCTTCCAGTGTAGAATCATACGCCAGTACAAGTTCAATATTCGAACGTTGTAAAGCATTGAATAGATTGGCGTTTTCAATCGCAATCGCGGCTTGAGTGGACATCGCTTCCAACAACTCCATCCATTCTGTATTCTGCTCTAATGGAGAACGGTGGAAGATTTCTAGTACGCCCTGCACCCGATCTTTGGCAATTAACGGCACGCCATAATAAGCAATAAACTTCTCATCCCTCATCAGAGGAGAGCGCAAGAATTTTGTCGACTTTTGTTGAAGATTAGGGATATAAACAATTTCCCTTGACAAGGCTGCTTGACCGGCGTGACCCCTCCCAAGACGTAATTGCGTGTATTGCAGGGCGCGCGTATAAAAGCCCTTTTGCATACTGAATTCCAGCATTTGAGTGTTTGCATCATAAAGTAATATATTTCCCGCGTCCACACCTAATTGCCTGATGACCTGATCAAGCAAGACGCTTAGGGTAACTTTCAAATCAACACTGCCCGAAATGGCAATATCGATCGTGTGCAACGCTTGCAGGTAGGCTACCCTGCGGCGGATCTCTTCCTCGGCGCGCACCCTTTCGGTGATATCCTTCCAAGTCGAAACGAAATGGGATGTCTCGCCCTGGGAATCGAGCAGCGGAGTAATCGTTTGGTCAACATGGAAGAGTTTGCCGCTCTTCTTGCGGTTGATCAGTGTATTTCGAAACGTTTTACCAGCCAAAATGGTATCCCACATTTTTTTAAAAAATTCCTGATCGTGCGCATCCGAGCGCACCACCCGCGGGGTTTTCCCCAATATCTCATCGGGAGTAAATTCGGTGATCTGTTCAAATGCCGGGTTGACATATTGTACGATACCCTCTTTATTGGTAATGATCACCGCATCGGCGGTTTGTTCAACAACACTGGAGAGCTTCTGACGCTCTGCAGCGGTTTTGCTGCGCTCGATCATCCCGGCGAGGATACTGACAACCGTATTTAGAAATTCCGATTCGCGTTCATCTTGAGCACGTCCTGCTTGAATATAAAGCATCAAGACACCCATTATATTCTCCCCTGAACTGATGGGGAGAATATAATGGCCATGATCGTCCATGCCTTCATAGCGCGTATCGTGAAATTCCTCCACATGCCCGCAATAATATGGCTGGCCGCTGGCAGCAACCCGCCCACACAAGCAATGGCCAAAAGGAATCTGCCTACACGGAACTTGCAGTTCGTCGGGAAGGTTGTGTTGTATCACCAGATTCAGGTGCTGGCCCTCCGCCAAAAATATTCCCCCTGCAGATTCAAAGGACAACCAGGGAATTTGGAGAAGCTCACCCAACGCAAGGTTCAACTGCACACTAAGCGGCACATCTTCCAAAGAAGCATGTAATAGCGCGTTGACAACCTGCTGCTGTTGATAATTCTGATGAATCTCATCTCCGATCAGCTTACGCTGTAACGCAGTGCCCAACTGGGTTGCCACCAATGAAATCATCTCAATCAGCCGCTCATCCTTGGCATGGGAGGCATCCATAAAGAACAAGACAACTGCCAAGACTTGATCCCCTTCGATGATGGGCATTCCAAAAACGGCTTGCAGTCCTGTTTCAATTGCAATCTGAGCGCGCAGATAAGTGTCTGTAGATACCAGGGCAATATCTTGGATCCACTCGGGGTGTCGCGAAAGCCAAATTCGGCCGGGCAACCCAATACCCGGTTGAAATGTAATTTCTGCGCTGCTAATGCGGAAATTTTCGTACGCCTGGGCGCGATCAAACCAAACCGGGTAACTTTCCAGGCATTTTCCATTAAAACTAGGAATCCACACTTCAGCAAAACTCATGCCGGTATTTTCGCAAATCGTTGCCAGGGTAACCTCCAGAGCAGCGTGAAAATCAACGGCTTCGCTGATTGCCAGCGTAACGGTGTTTAATAGTTCAAGCTCTTGACGGGCGCGTTTTTGCTCGCTGATATCGCGCACAATGGCCGTCACCAGCATACCCTGCTCGGTTTTCACGGGCGCCAGGCTGACTTCGACCGGGATCTGTCTGCCATCTTTATGCAATGCGGTCAGATCTTCTGCAATTCCCATAGGGCGGGTTTGCGGATCGGCATGGTAGTTGGCGCGGTGGCGTTGGTGTTGATCCCGGAAAGAATGCGGCAGTAAAATCTCAATCGGCTGACCGATCAATTCCTCGGGCTCGTACCCAAAATTTGTTTTC
>CALCSH010000254.1 GCA_937893815.1 uncultured Anaerolineae bacterium
ATTGGGATTACCCTCAAAATAGCCGATGGCGACCTGAAAAGCCGGGCACGCCCTGCGGTGGCACTGGAAATTCTGCGCCAGATCGGCGCAATCTCACCCGATGAATTGGCTGAATTATCTACATTTGGCCCCAGCTTTAACCTGTATAACTGGCGTAAAATTCATATTGGCTCGGCGCGCCCGGTGTTTACACTATCCTAAAAGTCCCTCTCACAATGAACAAAGCCATTGAAATCCACGAGCGTTTGCTGCAAAAATTCGGTGAGCCGATCTGGCGTAACCCGCTACCGCCGCTGGATGAGTTGGTTTCGACGATTCTCTCGCAAAGCACTAATGATAATAACCGCGATAAAGCATTCGATGCCTTGCGCGCCCGCTTCCCCAGTTGGGAAGCTGTGCGTGATGCAAACGAATCTGAAGTAATTGCAACTATCCGACCAGCGGGCCTCGCCAATCAAAAAGGGCCGCGCATCCAAAATATTCTCCAAAGAATTACGGAAATACGCGGTGAGCTAAGTCTCGATTTCCTGAAAGATTCATCTCCCGAAGATGCGCTAAACTGGTTGGTTCAATTCAAGGGAGTCGGGCCAAAAACGGCATCGATTGTGCTGCTATTTTCGCTCGGCAAGCCTGCCTTCCCGGTGGATACGCATGTAAACAGGCTCTCTGGGCGACTTGGGTTGCGCCCTGAGAAAATGAATGCCGTTCAGGCACACGATTATCTGGCTGCTCAATTTCCGCCCGAAACGTATTACGCTGCACACCTCAATCTCATCCGACTAGGGCGCGAAATCTGCAAAGCCCGTAAACCCCTGTGCCTGAAATGTCCCTTGCAGGATATATGCGTCTACTACGCCGAAAATCCGGAATGAAACATCCCCTTAGCATTCGAACATTTTTGAATGCCGCGCTCGTCGAGGGCGTTGTGGCACTCATCTGGTTATTACTGATCCCCGGCGAAGGTGGGCTTTCCGCATCCCGGTTGATGCTGCTCGCCGCCTTGTTGCTTCCCATGGGTGCAGTGGCGTTTCTTTCCTGGAAGGCAAACAGCAATCCCCAATGGAGCCAGAAGACCACTGAAAAGGTAGAAGCCATCCTCATACAAGATGGAACCCGCCTGGGTTGGATAACCATCATTCTGGCAATTATTATCGTTGGCGGAATCTATTTTTTAAGCTTCACATTATTATCTACCGATCAATTCATCCGAGGCTATCTGATCCGCCTGACGCCATTGGTGTTCTGGGGATTAGCCGTTTGCGGGCAACTATTTGCGCTGATCGCAATCTGGCAGTTCGAGGTTTGGCGAAATTTCCTTCTGCACAATCGAACGGCTTTTTTTTATTCTCTGCTAGCACTTTTTATTGCTACAGTCACTTTTAAAGTCTCGGATTTCAATATTGAGCGTTGGAACAAACTTGCCGATGCAGCGTATGGGGTTATATTGCACACACCGCATTGGCGCGCCTACGCTAACCGGCTACTCGGGCCATATACAATTTTGGCGCTCTCCCAATTGGGAGTTTCGTTTGAAACAGCCATGCATATTTTCAATTTCTTGATGATCAGCGTGCAGATCATGATCATCTATTCTGTGGTTTTGCGTTTCAGTAATCTGGCCTATAAAACCGCGATTCGTTATGTAATTTTCTTTTCGTTTATTCTGCTCTGTATGCAAGATTATTATTCGTATCCGTGGGATTATATTGACACCGCAATATTTATCTTGTTTGTTTGGGGAATTTTTCGCGGCAAAGCGACAATATATTTTGTAGTGTTATTTCTTGTGGAATTACTCAATCGCGAAATTGCGATTTTAATTTCGTTTTACTTGATCCTAGATTCATTCTCTATTTCGCTCAACAAAACATCGCCTAAAATCACTTTAAATTCCAGCCAAAAAAACAAGCTAACGCTAGGTATGATTCTATCCATAGGGGGGATTCTATATACAAAATTATTGCGTGATACTCTTTTCATAAAATCGTCTTTACTAGGCGTTGGAGATGACATAACTCACAAGCTATTTGGGAATCATTTTCAGTTCACTCTCAATATTAAAGAGTTATTTGTTAATAATTTTTCATCTTTGAATTTCATTACCTCACTATATATTTTTGGTTTAATAATCTTTTATCTGATTTCGATATCAAAATCTAACCCGCAGCACATTAAAGCATTGATTATGTTGGTCATAACCTGTTTGGCGATATTAGCATTTGGACTTATTAATGAAACACGGATGTTAATGATCACAATCCCTTTTCTAATATTTTTAATTTTCGACCTGGATATTCAAGCTTCGCGGCCCGCTCAGAATTAAAAATATCTCCACAGCGAAAAGGATAGATGGACATTTCGGTAGACTTCTCGATCCGTTTCTTTTGGCATTAACTCAAGAATAATTTCACGAAAATAAATTCCTATGAAAACAAACATACTCAAAACACACTTTTATCTAATCACTGTTGAGGGAATCATCGGTTTTCTTTGGCTAGCATTAATCCCCAGCGAATCCGGCGGCAGTTGGGTATTTCGATTATCCACATCACGCGCCACTTTTTTGGCAATCATTTTTATCTTTTTGGGGATTAGTATATTCTTCACGATCAAAGCATATAGGAATAAGAATTGGATCAATAAATTATTCCATTCCTTGGATACCTTATTTCAGAAAGATGGTCATCGCACGAGCGGGTTGGTGATTGCGCTGGCTAGCGTATGCATCGGTGGATATGTGCTGTATGAATCATTTTCCACAACCGATTTATACATCCGTGGATATTTTTCACGAATTGCACCAGCCATGTTTTGGCTGACTGCGATAAGTATTCAGGCACTGCTGTACCTATGGAATGCGGATCCAGAGACACGAAAAAAACACCTTCAGCAACATGGCCTCGCTTTACTTTGTTTGCTGGTCCTTATCGTAGCAGGGTTTTTCATGCATAACTATCTATGGAAATTGGAACCCGACTCTTGGGATACGTATAAGATGTTCAACAAAGACAATAAATTTGATCTCATGGAGCAGGATATCAACGCGATTTTTAATGAGGGCGATCGTCTCCAAAAAGGCGAGAACCCTTACGCTCGCGCCTTAGATTTAGGTGAAAACCTGAAATGGAATCAAATCAATGCCACATATTTCCCAGTATTCTATATTCTTTCATGGCTGACGCAAGAATTCGGATTGGAAGATTACCTTCAATGGCTTGGGTTTTGGAGAGTTATTTTCCTATTTGCGAACTTGAGTATTCTCTATCTACTCTTTTATATTCCCTATCACCGCCATAATAATCTGGTTTTTGGAATTCTAGCAGGGACTTTCTGGCTATTTAATCGATGGACATTACATATGACAATGATTTACCATATTGATTTCATCGCCATGTTTTTTTTCTTGCTCTCACTAGCTACCTGGCCTAAATATAAATATCTATCGCTGCTATCCTTTGGCACGTCTTTAGCCATCAAACAGATCGCGATCTTCATGATACCTATCTATATCATATGGATTTGGCAATCCGTCGAAAATCGCTCGCTAAAACAATTTTTCACGATGCTCATGGTCATGGCAGCCATCCCTTTAATATTTTCAGCCCCGTTTATTGTCTGGAACGCCAAGGGCTTCTTCACTTCGGTTCTGATCTCCGCTACACGCATTTCCGAAAGCCATTTCGGAGTTCCCGGAGTAGATACGCTACTAGGGTTATCCGGAATTCCTGCGAAGCTGCCCATGCTTGGATTAATGATGCTCACATTTTTCATGGTTTGGAAACAGAATACCAAGCCTTTTGTTGCCGCCATGCTGATTATGCTTATCTTTGTTGATTTCAACTCCGTACTTTTCCGGCAATATATGACATGGGTTGGCCCGCTTTTCCCACTGGCGCTTTCTGAAATGTTGGAGAGGCCATTGCCATCTTAACGCTGTTATACTAGTGAACAACTATGATACTTTGGCTTTGTGGGATTTCGTGTGGTGACTCTCAGAAGCTCATACTTTTCGTGGATAGCTATTAGACTTGTTCTGATATATAGCGGAAGATTTCAGCCACAGATACCCTAAACCCGGACGAGCCGGAACCAAATTTTAACCACGAAGACACGAAGTCACTAAGATAGGATTTACGCAACTCGATAAAAAATATCCCGAAAATAGGGGTGTGGGGGGGCTTCGCCCCCCCACACCCCTATTTTCGGGCATTCTCTTGTACAAGTGCGTAAGTCCTATAAGAAAAACAAAAAGCTGTTCTTCGAGTCTTTGTACCTTTGTGGTAAATATTCTTGCTTACCGTCAGAATTCGCACTATATTTCTTCATTCATTTATTTCGGAACAACTCTATTAGGACAATCTGACAGATTAGGAAACGAGGTTTCGTATGGCCTACAAATTCCCCAGCGCGGCATGGCTCGATGCGCTCAAAGAAAAACTCAATAGCGACGAAAAATACGCCCGCATCGCCAAAAATTGGGAGGGCGATATTATGTTTCATATAGAACCGGGCGGTGGTTTGACGGAACCGATTAAACTTTATATTGATCTTTGGCATGGAACTTGCCGCGAGGTCTTCGAAGTTGGTGCCGCCCAAGAAGACAAAATCAACCCGGCGTATATTCTCAGCGCGCCCTATGATAATTTTCAGCGCATTTTGGATAACCAACTCGATCCGATGCAAGCCATGATCACCCGAAAATTGCGTGTCAAAGGCAGCATGAGCTATATGATGCGCAATGTCCCCGTAGTGCTCGATTTTGTGCGGTGCGCTCAGGAAATCGACAGTGAGTATTTATAGATCCGCGATCACCGCCAGCCCTTACTCATGGATAAATCATGAAACCAGAACTCCAGACTGAATCGCTCAAAGAACTCCAAAACGCGCTAACGCATCTCGAAAAACAAACCCTGCCCATTCAGACCCGTGCCGCGCTGCATAATGCCAAGAATCGGCTTGACCAATTTTCGAGATCATTTCAGCAGGAATCGGAGCAAGGGCGGCTGGCAGCGTTATACCACGTTTCACAAAGCCTGGGGATTTCGCTCAATATCGATGAAGTCCTCACCCAGGTAATGGATGCTGTCATCCAGCTTACCGGCGCTGAACGCGGTTTTATTACGCTGGTTCATCCAGAAAGCGGCGAGCTAAACCTGCGCGCTGCCCGCAATATTCAGCAAGAAACCCTGAAACAGAATAACCTACAAGCCAGCCATACAGTGATTAAATCGGTCATCGAGAGTGGGCGGGGTATTATCACTACCGACGCGCAGGATGATCCACGTTTTGCCCGGCAGGAATCGGTCATTTTTTATGCGTTGCGTTCGATTATGTGCGCACCGCTACGCGCTCAAAACCGGGTTATCGGCGTAATCTATGTCGACAACCGCGCCCAATCGGGCATCTTCCGCCCCGACGATCTCGATCTACTCGATACATTTGCCGGGCAAGCCGCCATCGCCATCGAAAACGCTCAACTTTATACGCAAACCGATCAAGCACTGGCTGCCCGTGTGGCTGAACTCGAAACCCTCAGCCATATCGATCAGCAGCTCAATACCCGCCTGGATGTAGAACGAGTTTTGGAAATTGCGCGCTATTGGGCTGTACAAGAAAGTGGTGCTGAAAGCGGATGGGCGGCGCTCATTGCGGAGGATTCTGACAACCTGAGTTTGATTTCTATCCCTCAGGGAGATGTTTCCATCCCGGAACATCCAGAGTTGCTGGCCGCCATTCGAGAGAATCCTACCCCCATGCAGATTCCACCTAAAGACGGGCAACCCGCTCAATATATCGTCCCGCTGATCCACACCAAACATATTATCGGCGCGCTGGCGGTCATCCATCCCCACGGATTTTCAACCACATCCCAGGAATTTCTCAAACGTCTGGCTGATCGCACCGCGGCGGTGGTTGAAAATGCGCGGCTATATCAGGCCGTGGAATATGCCAACGAAGCAAAATCGCAGTTTATTTCTATTGTGACTCACGAACTACGCATCCCATTGACTTCGATCAAGGGCTACAACGACCTGCTGCGCCAGAAAATTGTAGGCGAGGTAAATGAGCAGCAATTGAGCTTCCTCAACGTGATTGGCAATAATGTCGAACGTATGTCGGCGCTGATCTCTGACCTTTCAGATATTTCGCGCATTGAGCGCGGCAAAATTCATCTGGATTATAACTATTTCGTTTTGCGCGAACGCGTGGCCGAAACGCTGACCAGTTTGAGTCACAAAATAGCAGAAAAGCGGCACACCTTGCACACCGAAATTCCCGACGATTTACCTCAAGTGTATGCCGACCCCATTCGGGTGGTGCAAATACTAACCAATTTACTTAGCAACGCCTGGAAATACACGCCAGAGGGCGGAACAATCCGCACAAAAGCCTATGCGCAAGATGGTATGGTGCATATTGAAATCAGCGATACCGGTTTGGGCATCAGTGAGGAAGATCAATCGCAACTCTTTACACAATTCTTCCGCTCTGAAGCGCCACAGGTGCGCGAACAAACCGGTTGGGGATTAGGCCTCAGTGTGACCCAACGCATGGTCGAAATTATGCATGGCGAAATTGGTTTTCAAAGCCAATTAGAAAAAGGCAGCACATTTTGGTTCACACTGCCCACGCAAGAATACAACGCTGAGCATCGCTACATATAACCCACGGGGTGAGATGTACCCCTAGCAATGGTATTGCAAAGGCTTTCGTTGGGTGCGTGCAGTTGTCATACAGTCGGGGAGGTTCATCATATATGCTTTATGATCTTTGACCATCTAAATTTCCCGGCTTATCTGATACTATTTCTTGCAGAATGGGGAGAAATCCCTTCATTCATCGCTGTTTCCTCCTTTGGCGAAGTCTCCATTGGGTACCTCACCACCCAATGGAGACTTACTCTTTAATAGCACAGGGGGTTTCGGTAGCAAAAACTTTGTGCGCGTTTTAAGATAAAAAATGGGTATGGATAGGCCACATCGGCTTATCCATACCCATTTTCTGAATCCCTCGCTTTTCGGGGAAATATCAATGTGGAGTCGTTATTTGCTCGATGGGGAGAACCACCGTAAAGGAAGAGCCTTCGCCTTCCACAGAATCCACCCAAACCCGGCCCTGATGATTTTCCACAATCGATTTGACAATCGCTAATCCCAGCCCGCTGCCGGAGATATTCTCGACAACATTACTAGCGCGATAGAATTTTTCAAAGATATGCGGGCGATCTGCTGCGGGAATGCCACAACCATTATCCAGAACGCATAGAAGAACCTGCTCGTTTTCTTCCTTGGCGCTGATAGAAATTTTACCGCCCTGAGGTGTATAACGAATGGCATTGCCCAACAGATTATCAATCACCTGGCGCAAACGCACAGAATCGCCGAAAATATTGGGTAAATGCGGCATAATATTGACTTCGAGTGTCAGTTCTTTTTCTAGAAGTCGGCCCTTCAAATTCTCCAACGAAAACTGAATCAAATTTCCAATGGAAAGGGAAACTTTACGCTCATTAAAACCTGCCTCGATACGTCCCAAATCGAGCAGGTCGTTGATGAGTTCTGTGATATTGCGCACACTGGTCTGCACGCGCTGAATGAAGTTTCGCTGTCGCTCATTAATCGGGCCGACTCGCTCCAGCAATTCAACATAGCCCAATATCGCCGTTAGTGGCGAACGTAAGTCATGCGAAACTGTGCTGACAAAATCACTCTTGATGCGATCCAGTTCTTTAAAATAGGTAATATCATGCAGGGTAATCGTCATCCCAACCCCGGGGATGGTATTCAATTGAGCATTGACGACGCTTTCGCCATCAATTTCCAGTTCGGTGCGATAAGGAAAAGTCTCATGACCATCTTTTATCAGGGCTAATAACTGGTCGTGCGAAAAGCACTCCGCCGCCGGACACGGGTATTTCAATTGTTTTGGGATTTTAAACATGGCACATGCCATACGATTCGCTAAAATTACCTGCCCGTCGGCATCTACAACGATTACACCATCTTCAATCCGCGTCAGAATGGATTCAAGTTTTTTGCGCTCCACTTCAGTACTTTCAAAAAGGCGCGCATTCTCAATCGCAATGGAGGCATAATCAGCCAATGCAGAAACCATAGTGATATGTTGTCCGTGGAAAGAGCTTTGTTGTTGGCGATTATCCACCCCCAAAACGCCAATTACTCGATCTTTAACTTTTAGCGGCACATAAAGCAAGTTCGTGACAAGATAGGATGTCTTAATTTTCTGGGGTGATTTTTCATCCAGTAAAACCGGCTTGCCTGTACGCACAACTTCTCCGGCGAGTGTGTCACTTATCGGTATACGAAAGGTGCTGACCAGATCATCTTTTAGATTACGGGCTGCGCGCATATAAAGCTCCCCCGTCGCCTCATCCAAAATCAGCAGGCTGCCCTCTTCTGCGCCGGTAATCTCTACAGCAGTATCAACAACAATTTTTAGAATTTCCTCAAGATCCAGGGAGGCAGTCAGGGAACGGCCAACATTCCCCAATGTTTCAAGCACGTTCACGCGACGGCGCAAAATATCAGTATTGCGACGGGTTCGATCTTTTACCCAGTTCTGAATACGTTCGCGACGTTGTAAGCCGCGCTGTACTGCATCCAGAATGGCATCAGGCTTCAATGGCGGTGATAGAAAATCTGAAATGCCCGCTCGAAGAGCATTGAGTTCTAGCTGGCGTTCATCAGCACTGGCAATTAATATCAGTGGAAGCGCAGGAAAAGTTTCGGTTAATTCAATCGCCGAGCGAAACCCGACCAACTCGCTTTCAACGATCACCAAATCCACGGATGAGGAGCGAATCATTGCCTTTGCCGCTATGAATTCGCCAACCTGTGTCACCTGATAACCGGCGGGCGCCAATACGCCTCTCTCTAGCAAATCTCCGGTTTGTTTATTCGCAATGATGAGAAGAGTTGTGTTATTCATACAAGAAGAGTTTACGACCCAACTTCCCTCGCTCGCGTAGAATCACGCAATGCTTTTTTGATATGTTCGAGATTCGTGCGGATATTTTGTATCGCCCTGCGCTGCTGGGCGATCAGATTGGCATCGGTTGCCATAATAACTGCCAGATGCTTTTCGATTTCCAGAATGGAGCGCTGGCATTCTTCACCGTTACCAGCCAGCATATTTCCGTTCTGACCAGAAACATCCACAACAGGTTGCGAAGAACGCGCCCGCTGTTCAACAACCTGAAACAAGCGCGCATTCATTAGCGAGATCGATGCATAATCCGACAACGCTTCCAACATGGCTTGATTGCCATCATCGAAAGGCAATGCTTTTTCACGCATAACGACCAATATACCAACGACTTCTTCCTGAGCTTTTACGGGAACTACCAGCGCCGATTTCCCCAAACGCGCAGCTTTAAAATTTTCCAATGCCGACCCATGGATGGAGAGCGTTTCGCCAGATAATGCGACCAAAGAACTAATCCCATCATCCCAAGGCTGGCCGATTTCGATGCCTTTATAATTCGGCAAATTTCGATACGCCATCAAAGCGAAATTTTTACTATTCCCCATGCGCAAATGAAGCCAGCCGCGGTCAGCTTCAGTGACAAATACAGCACCTTCTACCATGCGGTCAAATAACGTCCGCTGGTCAGTCACCGAAGTCACGGATTTACCAATGCTGAATATGGTTGTCAGGTCGCGCACCCGGCGCTGGAGTTCACGATTCGTTTGCGCAAGCTTCTCGGTAAGTCGTTCTCGCTCACGCCGCGCCCTCACCTGTTGAAGCGAGCGCTCCACTGCAGAAACCACCTCGGCTTCGCGCAGCGGCCACTTCAAATAATCAGTCGCCCCCAACCGGAAAGCCTGAATCACATCGGCTTCTTGCCCGTCTTCTGCTAAAACAATCGTCGGTACAGCCACTCCTTGCGAAGATAATGCCACCAACAAATCTTTGCCACTCAATCCCGGCAAATTCATATTCACGAGCACCACATCGGGCGAAAAACGAGCCGCTTCCTGAATGGCTTGCGATGCATTCTCAGCCACTTTGACGCGATAACCCATCGGCCCCAGCGCCTGACGAGCAATTAAATCACTGACCCTGGGATCATTTTCAACAATTAGAATGCGTTCAGCCGATGTACTCATACTCCAATATAATAGCATGGTTCATAAAAAATCGGGGGAAGTTATTTTAGCACTTTAGCACTACACTGGCAAAACTTGCGCTCTTCGGGAATGCTCCTGGTAATTATCCGCAATACGAAGCGACTCACGGCAATTATTCGAGCCCAAAGCTTAGAGTTCAATAAATCTTTGCCAAAAACGCTTGACGTAAGATGCCCGCAGCACATAGAATCAATTAATCATAATGTTCGATGCAAATTGCAGAAATAAGGACTTGCGCTCTTTTTTTGGATAATCTCCGTCTGAACTGCAAAAGCCCAAATCGAGTAGAAATAGGAAGTTCAACCATGAACAAATTAACCCAGACGCTGGTCGCCATCGTCGTCGTACTTTCAATGCTCTCCGCAGCCTGCGTTGTTACAGGCAATGTATCGACCGATACCGAGCCCGAAAAAACGGTCGAAGTGCTCGAGCCTACCCTTGAAGTTGTAAGCCCCCCCGCGCCTGCACTTGATCTACACACGCAAGAAGAACTGCTCACATCGCTTTATCAACAGGTAAACCCCGGTGTTGTAGCGATTCACGTACTCTCTTCGGATAGCACTGGCGGCGCTTCACTCGGTTCGGGTTTTGTTATGGACATGGCAGGGCATATCATCACCAATTATCATGTGGTTCAATCGGCAGCCGAGTTGGAAGTCGATTTTCCTTCTGGATATAAAACCCGCGCAGAAATTTTGGGGACAGATTCCGATTCAGATATCGCGGTGCTCAAAGTGGATGTTCCCGCCGAGGAGTTGGTACCAATTTCACTGGGCGATTCGGATCAGCTCATGGTGGGGCAGACCGTGGTGGCAATTGGAAACCCCCACGGATTGTATGGCACAATGACCACAGGTGTACTCTCCTCCCTGGGGCGCACCATGCAATCCCTGCATGAAGCGCCAGGCGGCGCTTATTTCACCGCAGGCGGCATCATCCAGACCGACGCCGCCATCAACCCCGGCAACTCGGGCGGCCCGCTGCTCAACCTGGATGGCGAGATCATTGGCGTTAATGTCGCCATTCAAAGCTCTACCTTTGACAGTTCTGGGCAGCCTGTCAACTCTGGTATTGGCTTCACCATTCCGATCAACATCGTCAAACGTGTGGTCCCCTTTCTGATTTCTGATGGGCACTATAATTACCCCTATATTGGTATTGGCAGTTTGCCTGGCGGTGATTTAACCCTCACGCAGCAAGAGGCTTTAGGACTACCGCAATCCACCGGGGTATATATTCTCGAAGTTACCAGCGGCAGTCCAGCCGAGACCGCGGGGTTGCGCGGCGGCTCATCTGATAGCGGCATGACTTATCTCCCTAGCGGAGGTGACCTGATCATTGCCATTGACGATGCCGATGTACGCAACTTCAACGACCTGATATCTTATATCTCCATGCATAAAAGCCCCGGAGATGATGTTGTGCTGACCATTTTGCGGGCGGGATCAGAAATTCAGGTAGACCTCACTTTGGGTGAACGTCCATAAACCCCCAGTTCATTAAAAAAGGAGTGGCAGTCAATGACTGCCACTCCTTTTTTTATATTTTTAAGGCGTGCGATCATAAAGCCGCCGGTAAATTGAGAAAATTTCGTATACCCCTTTGATATACCGGCGCGTCTCATCAAAACGAACCACTTCCAGGAACAAATCGGGGTCGTCTCCGGCAAGCGATTTCCAAACGGCAGCATTCCCGGGACCACCATTATACGCCGCCAGCGCAACATACAAATCGCCGTCAAAGTACTCGCGTTGTGTGCCGAGATAATCCGCCCCAAAAGCAATACTGACCTGTGGGCGGTACAGATCCTCATCGCTATATTCGGGCGGCCAGCCCTTTCGTTCGGCAATCGCGGCGCCTGTGCTGGGGATAATTTGCATCAATCCGCGCGCCCCAGCCGACGATTGTACCCAACCGGCAAACAGGCTCTCCTGACGAACAACGCTGAACAAAAACAGGGGATGCAGATGATTTTCCTGCGCCGCAGGGACAACTAATTCGCGGTAGTAACTGCCAAAACGTACATGATTAAAATAGATCGGAGCGTTCATTGTGGCGGCATCGTCCATCTGGTTGAGATCCAGTACATCGCGGGCCGCAAATATGGCCGTGCGATAGAAACCCAAATCGAGTAGATAATTGACCAGGCGGTAATTATCCATCGGATTGGTGCGCACTCCCTGCCACAACGACTCAAACTCCAGACGAGCGTCATCAACCAAACCCAAATACCAAAACTCGGTTCCGCGTATCATGCGCGCATCGGACATTAATGGTGATGGATCATTGATCTCGACATCGGTCGGGATAGCAAAGACTTCACGCATCCACGCTTCGGCTTCAACGCGCTCGTGGGCCAGGTCGTAGCCTAAATCGTAAACCAGGGGTGGAGCGAACGGTTCGCGCCCCAACAGAAAATCGCGGGCGCGTTCGCTATAGTAGCCGGTGGGGTCGG
>CALCSH010000255.1 GCA_937893815.1 uncultured Anaerolineae bacterium
CCATGCGGATGAAGTAGGAATTACCATCTTCATCGGCCAGCACCCAGGCCTGCCCTTCATCGACCTGGGAGACGCCAATCTCGCCAGCCAGGGTGTAACCTTGGGCAGCGAATTGCGCAGCCAGCGCAGCTTTGATCGCCAGGTCCCCAGCGA
This sequence comes from uncultured Anaerolineae bacterium, assembly GCA_937893815.1. Lineage (GTDB taxonomy): Bacteria > Chloroflexota > Anaerolineae > Anaerolineales > UBA11858 > NIOZ-UU35. Next base: position 154 of record CALCSH010000255.1, read on the forward strand.
TATCCACCTGTTCTTCATCCGTACCCGTATCGGGGTCATCTTTATCCTGTTCGGAGACGTCATCCAATTGGTCAGTAGATACCCCACCCATATTGAAGAGTTCTTCACCGGAGGAGGTGGCCGTGATGCTGACATCGCCACCAGTGGTGTTGACATTATCTGCGTTGGCAATGTAGGCGGCTACATCATTCGCCACTTCGTTATAAGCCAATGCCACACTGATCGAAACGGCGACACCCGCGCTGCCAAAAGCTGCCGCCACGGAGGCGGACCCCACCACGGCCCAAATGCTGGAAGAGTCATGAGCAGCTAGCGTAATGCTATTCGCATAGATGCCAAGTACGCCATCCCCATCGATATATGCCCGTACATAAGTCGCAATGCGATTCTCAGCCACCGAGCCAGCCCCGCTAATCCCCACACCTGCGCCGCCTCCGCCCGCAACGGCCACCGAACCCGCCAATACCAGGGTTTCGATCTTCTGTTTGGCTGTGGCAGTGATCACCAGATCACCGACGGCATTGATGCTTGAATCTTTGACATAGGCCTGTATGGGAGCGGCATTATGAGCCAGGCTGACCAGCTTCCACAGGCTGCTGTCGCCATAATCCTGGACGTTCAGGTAGTTGACATCCGGATTAACAGGGTTCTCTGTCAGAGGGGTATCCCCAAGGTACTCGTAGACATCCCCGGCGCGTACACCGTTGGCGATTTTGACCCGCTGCCCAGCGGAAATCTGCGCCGGCTCATCATCCGTGGTGTAATCATGCGGCGTAGCATCCACATTGCCGTATCCAATGAAGTTGCGTGCCAGACTGAGTCCAATCGAAACGCCTACACCAGCGCCGGACGCTGCTCCTACCGAAAGCGAGGCGCTGGCGTTGATCGCCCGGATTAACGAAGAGGAGGAGGCATCAATCGTAACATCGTCAGCGCTGTTGACCACACTGTTCTGGATATAAGCATTCGTGGCGGTCAGAATGACGTTCTGGGCTACCGCGCCTGCACCGCTGACAGAAACGCCCGCACCGCCGCCAGCCCCAATCGCGATGGAAGCTGCGGCAGCAATCGAATTGATAATCGCATTCGAACTGGCGCTGATGTCGATAGAACCCGTTCGAGAAGTAACGCCGGTATCAGCATTCTTGATAAAAGCAGCCACACTGGTAGCGATGGCATTAGAACTGAGCGCCACGCCAACAGAGATGGACACTCCAGCACCGCTGCCAAAGGCAAACGAAACCGAGGCCGCCCCGGCTACCGAGGCGATCGTAGAAGTGTCGCTGGCCGTCAGGGTGATGCTGGTAGCCGAAATGCCGCCGTCGCCGGTTTCGCCGTCGCCATCGATGGAGGCTTCAACGTCAATGCCAATCTTATTCTCAGCCCAAACGCCCGACCCGCTGGCTCCAACCCCCGCGCTGCTGCCAGCGGCTATCGCCGCTGAGAAGGCAAAGACAAGTGAACTGATGGTCTGGTTGGCAATGGCCGTCTGGGTCAAAGCCCCGGCGGCGTAAATACTCGAATCACTTACATAGGCTCTAACGCCACCATCAGCATCCTGACCATAGGCATCATAGCCAATGAAGTTCCAGGCGAAAGAGATACCAATGGAAACCCCCACGCCTGCCGAACTCCCAGCACCAACTGAAGCTGAGGCTGCAGCGATGATGGCCGAAATCTCGGAGTTGCTGGTAGCACTTAAGAGAACATCGCCTGCACTGGTAACATGGCTATTTTCAATGAAAGAGCGTGTTTCAGTCAGCACCACGTTGAGAGCGATGGCACCGGCACCGCTGATCGAAATACCTGCCGAGCCGCCGCCGACCGAGAGCGAAGCGGCGACGGAGTACGCATTGATGGTACTGCGGGAGACTTTAAACTGACCACTTTTGAGTGTGATGAAATAGGAATGACCAGCTTCATCGGCCAAAACCCAGGAGCGTTCTTCGTCCACCACAGAGAGCCGGAAGTTGCCGTTTAATTTCTCACCTTGGGCGGCGAACTGGGCAGCGATGGCGTTCTTGACAGCGGTTTCGTCGGCCAGATCAAGAGCCGCTTCATCAATACCTTCCGTGTCAGGATCGTCTTTCTGTTCGTCGGCAATGTCTTCCAATTGGGTTGCAGAAACGCTATCGAGATTGAAAAGTTCTGCACCAGTAGAGGTTGCGGTGATACTGACAGCACCACTGGTGGTGACATTGTTGGCATTGGCGATGTAGGCCGCCACATCGTTGGCTACCTCGTTGTAGGCCAGGGCCACGCCGATCGAGACGCCGACGCCCGCCGAGCTGCCGGCGCCGACGGCAACCGAGGCCGAACCGACGATGGTCTGGATACTGGATGCATCGGTGGCGTTGAGGGTGATTGTGGCAGCGTGGATGCCGTTGGCACCGTCACCGTCGATAAAAGCCCGGACGTGAGTGGCGATGCGGTTTTCGGCGACTGAGCCAGCACCGCTAACGGCGGCACCCGTCGTGCCACCACCGCCAACGGCCACGGAACCGGCCACGACGATTGATTCAATTAATTGGTTGGATGTAGCGGTGATGTCAAGGTCACCAATTGCCGCCACACTGCTATTTTTGATGTAGGCCTGAATCGGCGCGGCATTCTTCGCCAGACTGACCAACTTCCACAGGCTATTGTCGCCGTAATCCTGGACAGTCAGGTAGTTGATACCTGGATCGGGTTCTTCTTCACGCAACGGTTGACTGCCGAGGTATTCGTATACATCGCCTTGACGCACACCACGGGCGATTTTGACCTTTTGTCCCTTGGTGATTTGCGCTGGTTCTTCGTCAGTGGTGTATTCAAAGGGTGTGTTCCCCACATTGCCGAAGCCGATGAAGTTCCGTGCCAGACTAATACCTATCGAAACACCCACGCCGGTCGTACCACCGGCCCCGACCGATATAGAGGCGCTGGCGTTGATGGCATGGATTTCAGATGAGTCATTAGCGCTCAAGATTACATCGCGGGCGCTAGTAAGCACACTATCCTGCACATAAGCGTTGGTGCCGGTGAGGATAATGTTTTGCGCGGCAGCACCTGCGCCACTAACCGATACGCCCGTAGTGCCACCACCACCAACGGAGAGGGATGCAGCCGCCGCTACCGCCCATATAGTTGCCATCTCAATCGCTGCAACGCTAATATCTCCACCGCGGGTAGTCACACCTTCGGTCGCGTCGAGGATGAAAGCGTTGACACGATTAGCAATTTCATTCCAACCGAGTGCAACGCCAATCGACACAGCCACACCAGTTTGTCCACCTGCGCCTACTACTATCGAAGCGGCGCCTGCTACAGCGTATATGCTCGAGCGGTCGCGGGCAGTTAGCTTGACAAGATCGACTTCAATGCCGTGATTTCCAGCACCAGTAATAGATGCTTCAACGTCGGTGCCAATCCGGTTTTCGGCGTAGACTCCTGAGCCACCTGCACCAACACCAGTTTGACTGCTCCCACCAACAGCGATAGAGCCTGAAACGACCAGCGCGTTAATGGTCTGTTCGGATACTGCCGTGATAATCAAATCGCCACCAGCCTGCACACTGGCGTTGCTCAGGTAAGCGCGTACGCCAGCGGCTTCCTGGTTACCAAAGGCATCATAGCCAATCAGGTTACGGGCAACCGAGACGCCGATCGAGACGCCGATGCCTGAGTCTTTGCCTGCGCCAACAGCCAGCGAGGCCGATGCGATGAGGGCCGAGATTTCGGAGGTGCTCTGCGCATCGACGATCACGTCACCAGCGGCAATGATGGTATTGGGGCTGTCATCGATATAGGCGTTGGTTTCGGTGCGAATACTGTTGAACGCGATAGCACCAGCACCGCTGACTGCGATGCCCTTCTCCTTGCCGACACCTATGCCGATGGACGCGGCGGCGGCAATTGCGTTGATGTTGGCTTCGCTGACTTGCAAGCTGCCATTAATGACTTTCAGAATGTAGGTATTGCCGTCGCCGGTCTTTAACACCCAGCCAGAGCCGTTTTCGAGTGGAGCCAGGTTAAGGTCAGGGCTGACAACCTCCCACCTTGATGTGTTGGTGTAATTTTCGATGCTTAAGTCAACGCCAGCTTCGTTGCCACCAACGTAGCGGTAGGTTAAGTTGCCGGTACCGCCATTCTGATAATCAGCAGCCAACCGAACAGTGTCGTCGGTTTCAAGGTTAACAATTTCGTCTTGCCCACTGGTGTAAAACCAGTCGGCCATCACGCTTTCGCTTTCAGGCAGGTCTACACCCTGTGCGGTAAACAGTTGCGCCAAAAGTGCGTCAATGGCGGCGTCGCCAGCCGCGTCAATCTCGGCTTCATCGATGCCAGCCGTGTCGGGGTCATCAATGTCTTCTTTGGCGGCGTCATCGAGGTCGGCGGCGGTGAAGCCGAGGCCCGCGAAGTCGACGTCAAATACCGGCATGCCCTGCGATAGAGCGGTGATTGTGACATCGCCACTGCGGGCTTCCAGGTCGTTGCTCACATCGGCGATATAGGCTTCGACGGTGTTTGAGATTTCGTTGATGGCGATGGTCAGCCCAACCGATACGGCAGTGCCGCTGCCTTGGCCGGAGAAGGCCCCGGCAATGGAGGCGGAACCGGCAATGGCGCTGATGCCTGAATGGTCGTTGGCGGTCAGCTTCACGCTTTCGGCGTTGATACCGGTGGGGCCATCACCGTCAACATAGGCTTTGACGTGTTCGTAGATTCGGTTTTCAGCGTATACACCACCCACGCTGATAGACGTGGCGTCCTTGCTGCTGCCTGCAATTGCAACGCTTGCAGCCAGGATGATCGCGTCAATGGTTTGGGTTGCGAGAGCGGCGAGCATCAGATCGCCCATCGCATTGATACTGCTGTTGAAGATATAAGCCAGCACTTCGCCAACAGCGCCACGGAGATTAGTCTGTTTCCAGATGGAGCGGTCGCCATAGTTCATTGTACTCAGGTCAGAATCCTGCATAAATAAGTCGGTGAACTCATAGGTGTTGCCCATCAACGGACCATCGGTGATCTGTACCGTATCACCCTGAATAAGAAAGACACCGGTATCCTCATTTGTGTAGTCAGCCTCTTGGGTCCATGTATCCCAACCGATGAGGTTGCGGGCAAACGAAGCACCGATAGCAACGCCGGTGGCTTTATCTTTACCACTCAGTGCCACCGACACTGCCATTGCCAGCACACGTGCAATGATGTTTGACTGGCTGTCGGCGGTGATGCTAATATTTTGGCCTGTTACACTGCTGTTGCTAATGAAAGCAACAGTTTTACTCAATATGGTATTGAAACCCAATGCGCCACTCCCGCTAACGGCGAGGCCGCTGCCTTTGGCGCTGGCAGCCACACCAATGGACAGGGCGGTAACTGTAGAGTCGATGTAGGCAGTGTTGAGAGATTCGATGAGGATATCACCAGTGAGTGCAATCACTGAGCCGCAGCTTCGGATGGCTGCCGTCAGCATGTCGTCAACGACATTGCGAGCCAAGCTAACGCCAACCGTAATACCCTCGCTTTCTTTGATACCAACACTAACTGCCAATGAACTGGTTTGCACGACAGATTCGACATACGAGTCGTCGGTGGTAGCAATATGGATATTGCCATCGCGAGCAATCACGGTGCTTGTGTTATTGAGTGATGCTTCAACTTCCGTAGCAACCTTGTTCATTGCCACAGTTGCACCAACACTGAGGGTCTTGTTTTCGCCAGTGCTGACCGAAATCGACTTGGCGGTGTTTTCAATGATAGCCGTGATATGGGCATTAAGGTCAGCGGTTACATCAATAGCGCCAGCAGCATCAATGGTGGTGTTGTCGATGTAAGCTTTAGCTTCGGCGGGGTTAAGTGAGGCGATGTTGGTGCCAATCAGCGCGTCAATGGTATTGAAAAGCAGGTTTTGCGAGTTGTAGCCAACTGTGTTGAATGCCACAATAGCACCAATGGCTTGACCACCCGACTCGGTGGCGGCAGCGGTGGTGGCATTGATGAAGGAAGTGTTTTCTGCATGCAGGTTGAAGTTGCCACCGGTGACAATGCTGCTATTGGTGACATAAGCATTGGCTTCGCTGAGAACCAGGTTGGTGGTGATAACACCATTACCAGCAATGGATTTTCCATCACCAAACAGGCTTCCACCGCTGGATGTGACGGTGCTATTGGTTTGCGCCAAGATAGTTGCGGTTTCGAGCGCTTGCACATCGACTGTATCGTTGGCATTGACGTTGACGTTGTTAATGTGGGCATTTACACGGCTGTTCACAGCATTGCGAACGACGAGGCCGCCGAAGGCCATCGAGTCGCTGTCGCTGAAGTTGAGCGACAGGCCCGGAATGATGCTATGCGGGTCCATTTCGCTGAGTGGTACCCAGCGGGCAAGGTTGGTGTAGTCTTCAGTAGCCAGGTCAACGCCGGTTATTACTTCGTCACCATAGAACATATAGCTTTCGCCCGGCACAGCGGTGAGTTTGCGCCATTTGCTGGTGTCGGTGAAGTCCTGCCCGTCAAGGTCGACGTTGTCGCGCCAGTCATCGGGGTCGGTGGCAATCGGGTCGCCGATGTATTCGTAGACATCACCTTCGGTGCCGCCGCCAATGCTGAACTGAAGCTGGACGCGGTCGCCGGGGTTGAGTTCTTCGGGTTCGTCGAAGGTAGTGTAGTCGATGTCGTCGATCATCACGATGTCACCGTGTGGCGGTGGCAGCAGGTCGGGTATGTCGGAGACATCTACATCGTCGGGTGGCAGCGGAACGTCGAATTCAACGTTCCAGTCGAGGTCACGGACACCAGAGCGGTCGGTGTAGTCGACGCCCAACATCTTCTGGAAGCCCTGAACACCCAGGCTGATGCCAAAGTCGTTGGTACTTGAGGAAATCGCGCGCAGTTTGCTGTAGGCGAGGATGCTGGCATCATCTTGCGCGTTGACGGTCACGCTGCCACCCTGCGCGATGATGTTGCGGTTCGCGCCGGTGTTGTCGATGTAGGCATTTGCGGCGCTGCTAACCATGTTACTGGCAAGCGCTGCGCCAACGGCCATGCTCGACGCACCTTTCAGCGCGTAGGCGATGCTGTCGGTCTCATTGGAGAGGACAGCTTGCATGGTTGCGGTGTTGACCGCAGTGACCGAAATAGCGCCAGCGGCGGTTACATCCGAGTTGAGAATATAAGCCAGGGTTTCAGCGGGTTGCTCGTTGCCAAAGGCATCGGCAATCAGTGGGTCGCCAATCAGGGCGTCAATGGTGTTGAACAGCAGATTTTGCGCTTTCCAGCCGACGGTGTTGAAGGCGAGCGTGACGGTAACGCCCTTGTCGCCCGACTCGGTGGCGTTGAGCATCTTAGCATCAACGAATGTGTCGTTGGTGGCGCTGACGGTCACATTGCCGCTGGTGGTTGCCACCGTGCTATTGCTGATATGCGCATCGGCGCTGCTGAGTATCAGGTTGGTGGCAATCGCGCCGTTGACGGCGAGGCAGGTGCCCTCGCCGAAGGCACTACCGCCCGACGAAACTACGGTGCTGTCGTTGATCGCTTTGATAATCGCATCTTCAACCGCGGTGACGGTTACACTCGAGGCAGTAACGGTGGCGGCATTAATGTAGCTATCTACCTGGCTGCGGGCATCATTACGCACCACCAGGCCACCGACCGCAATCGAGTCCGAGTCGGTCCAGTTCAGGCCCGTGGGGGCGAGGTTGGCTTGCGAATCGGGCTGCCAGTAACCGATGTCACTGTAGTCGGCTTCGCCCAGATCAATTTCAGCATCGGGGCCCATGTATTTATAGATGAAGCCGCCATCGCCGCCGTTGCCATAGTCGTTAGCCAGGCGGACGCGAGTACCCAACGTCATTTCCTGAACGCCGTCTTCGGTGAGGAAGTCGACTTCTTCACGATCCTGCTGGGTTTCTTGTGCGACGCTAATGCCACCGTCGTTGGTGGTGATCTGCGAGCTAACCAGCTTGATGTTGGCGTAAATGCCCGCCGTGTCGGCGGCGTCTACGGTCAGGTCGCCGGTCGCGGTGACCGTTCCGCCTTCAATGTAGGCCTGGGCCTGGCTGTTGAGCATGTTGCTTGCCAGGGTGGCACCAATTCCCTTACCCGACGCGCCCTTGAACGCCGAGGCGTTTGACTCGGCAGCGTTGCTCATCGTGGCGTTGAGGAAGGTGTCGGAATTGGCGGTGACGTTGATATCGCTGCCTGCTGTAAGGTTGCTGTTTTTACTGTAGGCGATAGCGCCGGAGGGCTGATCATTATCGCCAAAGAGTTGCGCGAATTCAGGCGAACCGATTAAGGCGTCAATGGTCTGGGTCAACAGGTCCTGCGTTTTCCAGCCGACAGTGTTGAGCGCAACCACGATGCCGATGCCGGTATCACCCGTGGCAGTTGTGCTAAGCACGGTGGCGTCTAAAGCTGAGTCTTCCTTGGATGAAATGGTTATACTATCAGTAACTGTAACTGTGCTATTCAGAACAAAGGCGTCAGCATGGCTCAGAAGCAGGTTATGAACCAGTTGTCCATTCACTGCCAAGCAGGTGCCTTCACCAAATGAACTTCCACCTGAAGCTTCGACATTACTCGTGGCTACAGCTTCAATCGTCGCGTTTTCCAAGGCATTGACTAGCAAAGATTCCGCGTTGACCGAGGTATTGGCAATATAAGACTGGGTATCACTAATAACATCGTTGAAAACTACCAATACCCCAAAGGTACGTGCATCGCTATCGGTCATGTTACCGAATTCAGGCCACATATCTTCGATAGCTTCATCACTAAATGGAACTTCTTCCCAACGGAGAGTATCGGTATAATCTTCGTTACCCAGGTCGATAAGCTCGCCAACCAGAAGGCCACCTATGAATTTGTAAGCACTACCGGGGTTGCCCTTGCTGGAGTCGTAGTCTGGACCAAGGCGCACGCGCATCTCAGGCAGGACTAGCTGTATGCCGGAGGCAGTGGTGTAGTGGTAGCCGCCAGGCATTAAGGTTTTCAGGATGTCGCTCACAGCGTTGAGCGTGCTTTCGGTGACGGTGGAGGCGATCAAAGTGCTGTTGGCGTCCATGCCTGAGTTGTCTTGGGCATCAACCATGACCGGCCCGCCAGCGTCCACCTGGCTATTCAAAATATATGCAATCGCATCAGCACTGACCTTGTTGATGGCGAGCATGCCGCCCGCGCTCATGCCAGATTTACCGGCTTTTGCCATCACCGCAAAGTGATTGTTGGAATTCGATACTTGTTCGTTACCGGTTGTCGCGTTCAGGGTTGCCTCGTTGTGGCTAACCACGCTGACAGCACCACCGGCCTGCACGCTTGTGTTCTCAATGTACGCGGTGGACGAGGAGTTATCGCTGTCAAAGACATCAATCCCCAGTAGCGCGTCAATCGCCTCAAATAGAATGTTCCGCGAGTCATAACCCACGGTGTTCAGGCTCACAACAACCCCAACCGCATTGTTGGCTTTCGATTTAGTGGTGGAGGTAACTTCGAGGATCGAGGCATTCTGCGCATCAACCACGACATCGCCTGGGGTGGTGATCGTAGCGTTGCTGATGTAAGCATCTGCCTGGCTCAATACCATGTTTACACTGATCACACCACCATAGGCTTGATTATTCGCACTGACTTTGCTGCTATCTGCGGCATTTATATTCGCGGATTCGGTGGCGGTTACATTGACACTACCACCGGCATTGATGATCACATTTTCGACGCTAGCTAGCGTATCGGCGTTGACTTCGTTGCGTGCAAGCAAACCGTAGAAGCTCTTGCCAGAGCCCATTCCGTCGCTGCCACCAATCTCAAATCCCTTGATCAGGGTTTTAACAACCGCATACGGGACCACATTCGTATCGTCGAGTTTCTTCCAATATTCATAATCACTGTAATCTTCACTGCCGAGATCACGCAAATCTTCTGTGCCCATGAACTGGTATTTATCATACCCGTCGGCGGTTGGCACCAGCACCTTGACTTCAAAAGCCAACGGTTGCACACCAGAATTGCTGGTGTACAGATATGTATTCATGATGTCGTTGACAAATTGATCGAGCAACTCAGTGCCCAGCGTGTTTTTTCGTCTGGCCGTATTCCCCATGATGGTTTCGGCATTAATGTGTGTGTTGTCAACAGCAACTACGTCAACACCACCAGTTGCTGTCACAGTCAGGCGACCATCTCCGAGGTTTGTATCATGCAGCCAGGCTTGTGCCGAGCTGCTAATGACGTTGCTGGCAAGCACAAAGCTGGCGCTCATTGCGCTGGCTTTGATGAAGGCCGATGCTTGTGCAGTTGAATCATTATTGGTGTTGGCATCCAGGCTGGCCGCATTGTTGGCGCGAACGATCACTGCGCCAGCTGAGTTGATTGGTGTATCTTCTACATAGGCACGCGCCCGCGCTGGATGCAGATTGAAGACTTCTTCGGTCTTGTCACCGATCCAGGCATCCACCGGCTCGCTCATTAAACTCCAGGCCTCATAACCAAAAATGTTAACGGCCAGTACGATACCAATCGCATCAGCCCCACTGCTGATGGCAGATTTCGTCTCTGCCTTCATCTCGGAAGCATTGATCGCTTCAACGAGCACATCACTAACAGTGGTAGTAATAATGCCATTAAAAATGTGCGCATTCGCATCACTAATGAGCTTGTTCAACGCTACCGCGCCACCGGCAGCCAGGCAAGTGCCCTCACCCATCGCGCTGCCACCTGATACTTCCATTGTGACATCGGTGATGGCCTGCAAGCGCGCCGATTCTTCGGCTTGTACTGTGACGCTTGCAGCAGAGACGTTGGCGTTCTCGATGTAAGCAAAGCTTTCACTATCCAACGTGTTGAAGACCACGGCAGCACCAATAGCAGTGGCATCCGAGTCGCTGATGTTATAGCCTTGCGGGATCAATTGGGTTTCTGTAACTTCTTTCCAGAAGCCCAGGTCGGTGTAGTCTTGGTCGCTCAGGTCAAGGCCTGCGCCGGTTGCTGCCGTGCCCATGTACTGGTAGACACTGCCGGGGTTGCCCTTTTCAGGGTCATAGTTACCGGTCAGGCGCACCCGCTCACCGAAGCGAACATCCTGCACACTGTCGCTGGTGTAGTCGACGGGGATAGAAGCGGTGATGGTGTCTTGGATCAAGGCCGCGCCACCGTCGTTGGTGGTGATTGACGAGGAAACCACCTTGATATTGGAGAGGTTCTGGGCATCGTCGATAGCGTGAACCATCAGTTCGCCTGTGGCGTTGACCGGCATCATGCCATCGTCAGGGTTGGTGTCTTTAATGTAGGCTTCGCAGCCAGTTGAGACAAGGTTGAAGGCTAGAATAACACTCACGCTTAGGCTGCTGGCACCGTACAAAGCCGAGGCCGTAGAACTGGCGGCATTGCTCATGGTGGCATTCAACAAGGCTGTATTAATCGCGCTTACGGTAATATTTCCTGCCGCGCTAACATCTGTATCTTGAATGTAAGCCAGGGTCGGAGCGCGGTTAGCATCGCTCAGGTCGAGGCCAAGTAGAGCTTCAATGGCCTTAAACAGGAAGTGTTGCGCTTCAAATCCAAGGGCATTAAAAGCCAGGCTCACACCTACGGTACCAGTGCTCGCTTCGGTCACACTTAGCACTTTGGCATTCATAGTGGCAGTGTTTTCGGCGGCGACGGTAACATCCCCGTTGGTGGTGGTCACCGAGCTATTGATGATGTAGGCTTCTGCATGCCCCAAGACCGAGTTATTGGCAATGGATGCGTTCACCGCAATCGAGCCGCCTTCATTATAGTCACTGCCACTGGATGTAGTGACAACACCTTCAACCACGGCTTGTAAAATTGCTGCTTCATTAACAGTCACGCTCAGCTCGCTCGTGTTGACAGTGGCATTGTTGATATATGCGCTAACACCGCCGCGCACATCATTGCGTACGACCATGCCTCCCACTGCCATCGAGGATGAGCCAGAGAGACTGGCAATGGTGGAGATCAGCCCGGAGAGATTTTCTTTTGTAACCGGAACCCATTTTGTGGTGTCACTATAATCTTGCTTATCCAGATCAAACGTACCGCCACCACCGATATAACCATACACCCCCCCCGCAATACCCCCATGAACGTAATAGGAGGCAACCTTGACAACATCACCATTTGCCAGGGCCTGTATTCCCGATTTGGATGTATAAGCATAATCCGAGTAGGTATCAACCAGACTGCCTAACAGGCTAGATGTTGCATCATTGCTGGCTGTTGCGATGGCCTTCATTGTTGTATTGGCGTCAATGAAGGCGGTGTCATCGGCGCGAACGGTGGTTGCCCCCGTGACTGTGACGCGCTTGCGCTGGTTGGGATTTTTAATATACGCTGTCGCGGTGCTACTCACCATATTACTTACGAGCAGCGCTGAGATTGCCATGGCGCTAGCATTTGCAAGTGCGACGGCGGCCCCTGTGGCGTCGTTGATCATGCTCGCCAG
>CALCSH010000256.1 GCA_937893815.1 uncultured Anaerolineae bacterium
CCTCAGCGGTGATATTCGTTTTGAGGCTCTTCAATTCCATTACACCCAGCAAGAACAAGTGTTAGAGAATTTTGATCTTCACATTCAACCCGGCGAAAGCGTGGCCCTCGTCGGACACACCGGTGCCGGAAAATCATCAATCGCCAAGCTGGTCACGCGTTTTTATGAATTTCAGGCTGGTCAATTATTAGTGGACGGTCACGATATTCGCAGCTTTGATTTGCACCAATATCGCAGCCAGTTAGGCATTGTCTCGCAGACTCCATTTTTGTTTTCGGGTTCGGTTGCTGAGAATATCTGTTATGCCTGCACGCAAGAAAATGAGGAGGATATTCTACAGATTGTCCGGCAAATTGGCGGCGGTGATTGGCTCGATACGCTTCCGAATGGCCTGAATACGCAAGTCGGCGAACGTGGCAGCCGCCTCTCGATGGGGCAGCGCCAGTTGATATCGCTGCTGAGAGTGCTCCTGCACCGCCCGGCAATCTTCATCCTCGATGAAGCCACTGCCAGTATTGATCCTTTCACTGAATGGCAAATCCAACAGGCGCTGAATCTGATTTTGCAGAAGAGTACCAGCATCCTGATCGCTCACCGCCTCTCCACGGTCAAAGCCGCCGACCGTATTCTTGTCCTCGAGCAGGGACGCATCATCGAAGAAGGCAACCATGCCGCCCTGATGCAGGCAGGCGGACACTATGCCAATCTCTATAATACCTATTTCCGCCATCAAAGCCTGGAGTATGTTGAGCAGTCCCGGCAGGATTTTGCCAGCCATTGACGCCTTACGTCCCGGCTCTTACAATTAGTTTATGAGCGCAGTTTCCGAAACGCCAACCCTACCCTTGACGCGGGGGAATCTTAAAACTCGCTTTTTATCTCTTGCGGTAGCCATTTATCAGGTAATCGCCTTGTTCGTTTTGGCATCACTGGTTCTCTCAGCCGTTCGCTGGTTTAATACCCCCTTCATTGGCGCATTTGTCGAAAATACACTGATTTTTAACACCATTCAACCCGTGCAGCCGGGGAGTTGGAATGCACAAAATGCCGGGTTTAGGTTCGGCGATCAATTAATCGCGCTGGACGGAATCGAAATTTTGCAGCACGCAGAGTATTACACTGCCTTGAGTGAGTATCAGCCCGGTGATGAAATTGACATCACGGCGCGCACGCCCGATGGGGAATTGATCACCCATCCGGTTGTGCTTCAGCGCGCGTCGCGAGCGGACTTGATCGCCGAAATGATGGTTCCCTGGTTTATTGGTTTGATTTATGCGTGCAGTGGATTATGGGTGTTTAGCCTTCGTTTTAACGATGCTTCGGGGCGTGTGTTCGCACTGTTTACAGCCTCCGCGGCAATTGCTGTCGCCGGAATTTTTGACATCCATACACTCAACCAGTTCACTTATTTATGGACAATAAGTCTGGCAATTGCAGGTGGCGCCATTTTTAACCTAGGCTGGGTGTTTCCGCAACAATCGCGCTGCTTTGGCAAGAAACCATTTTGGCAATGGAGCGGTTACCTGATTGGGGTCGGATTGCTGAGTTTGGCGCTGCCCACGCTCTTCAATATGGAAATGCCCGCGGCCTATATTGGCGGCTGGCGGTTGGAATTTGCGTTTCTGGGCGTGATGCTGTTCTTCTTTATCGGCGTGGCTGCATTTCGGCGCTATACATCCACCTCGCCGCTGATGCGCCAGCAGGGACGCATTATCTTATGGGGGGCCTTGATCTCGTTTTTGCCAATTGCCACATGGTTTATCGTCACCGTCAATCGCCCTTCGGTTGAATTTAGCGCCTATATTTTGCTTCCGCTTATTTTCTTCCCGTTGACAGTCGCTTACGCCATTCTTCGCTACCGATTATTAAATACCGATTATATTTTCAGCCGCTTCATTATGTATGCTCTGCTGAGCGCGATTGGAGTCGGCGGCTACGCGCTGATCGTCAGCGGCCTGAGCCTGATTATGGGTAGCGTCTTGAATCCAACCAATCCCTGGCTGGTTGGGCTGATGGTATTTATTCTGTC
>CALCSH010000257.1 GCA_937893815.1 uncultured Anaerolineae bacterium
GCGGCGTTTCTTCTCTCTTTCCCTTCCTACCCTTGACACTGCTACTTATCGGTAGGCTGCTTTTCGCCCTTTGTTTTTCGGGTAAACGCGCACGGCTATGGATTAAATGGTGACGGCTCGGCGTTAAATATTGACAGCTTGGCATTAAACGGCTATGGCTTGACGTTGGATGGCGATAGCATGACATAATTTATGACGGATCGGCGTTAGATGGTGATAGCTCAATGCTAAATGGTGATGGCGTGGCATTAAACGGCCATAGCTTGGGGTTCGATAATGATGACAGCGTGTAAATGACGATAGCTAGAATGTAAACGGTGATGGCTCGCCCCAATTTTTGGCTTGCCCGGCGCTCTTGCGTTGTCCGAAATGGAGATGCGATGAGTACGCAAGGGAAGCAAGGGCGCTTCATCGCGGGCACAGATATCCACATACCTACCTTTGCAGGCAGATACCCAGCGCATCCCGAAGGACATCGGGACGATGTGGTGTGAGGCCGCGGAAGTGTGGCTTTTCAGCAACATGGAACGGGAAAGTTGCTTCGCCACTTGATGCTTTTGCAGCCTCACACGATGCGCGGGTTTGCAGGTTATACGTTCAGGTTGAGGGCTTCGAGCAATTGGGGCGTATCATCAAGGGCGATGCAGGCAACGACTTTGAAGTCGGCCAGCCATTCGTCGAGGGCATCGATGGCGGCGTCGCGCTGCTGGGTGGCTTCTTGAGCTTCGCCGGTTTCTTGCTTCTGGGCGGTCTTCAGGCTCATGGTTTGTTCGACTTGGGCCTGAGCCGCGCTCAAAGCTTCAAGCGTGATCTTGAAACGCGCTAATTGCGTTTGCGCGGCTGTATCAGAGACAAGGGCGGTGTAAAAATGACGCGCTTGCTCATACCAGGGATTGAAGGCTTGCGGTTTGCGGTCGTTGAGGTGCAGGTCGGTTTGACGCTGCGGATCGCTTTTGAAGGCCACCTTTGCCAGTCGGCGGTGGGCGGCGTAGGCTTTGTCGGCCTGTTGGGAGGCTGCGAGAAATGCCTGGGTGGCGGCATGCTGTTCGCCGTATTCGCGGATTTGGGCATCGTAGAGGGCACGGGCGACATCGAATAGAGCTTGCCCCTCTTGAATGGCGGCGACATCGTAGCCGAGGGCATCCAACGCGGCGGCGATTTCGGGATGCTCTAGCGCATTGGTGATGAGTAATTCGGCTTCGGCAAAAAAGTTGGAAAAACTGGTGCTGATCGTTGACATGATTTTCTCTCCTTTATCAACTAATAGAACACAGATGACACAGATTTGACGGATTTGCGCGGATTTTTTGGTTTATTTACTTTGTGACAAATTCCCGCATTCGCCTAGCAATATGGGCGGGGGTGCGGTATTGGAGTATCCACCCGATAAGATGTAAGCTGTGGCGCGCTCATTCCGAATAGCCAATGGTTAAGCGATAGGCCATAGTAGAAACGCAGCCACCAATCCGAGGGTCGAAAGGCCGCCGGGATATTGCTCAGATATTCGTCCCGGTTTTGGGCGGGGATCACCGAGAAGGGCCAGCCGCGCAGTTGAGCGACTTTTCGGTAGGGAAAAATCTCGGAGCGTAGGGTAACTTTCTCGGAGAGAACCAGCCTGAAAGGAGTCAGCCAGTTAATCGCGGCTAAAGCTCTGTAAACGCGCAGCGGGAGCCGCTCCCAATTGATTTGATCCCCAAAGCGTTCCACCAGACTAATCATATCGGCCAGCCAGATCAGGCGGAAGGGTTGGAAGGGTGCGGCGATGATGTGGGCATAGGTGTGCGCCAGCATGTCTTCGTAAGCGAGGGTGTATGCCGCGCTGTGCGTGCCGTCAATAATGATGGGAATGGCCGCCATGCGCAAGGTTTTGAAGCCGGTTTCAGGGGGCAATCGGCGGTTGAGGTTGTGATGCAGTTCGGCATAGACCGGCACGCCCTCGACCAGTTTGTGCAGGGTGGGCATGTGGTGGGGCGAGGGTACGCCTGAATTCACGGGGCGGAAGCCCAACTCAGTCAATATATTCTGCCCCTGTTGGGCGTTGGATTTCCCCACCAGCAGGTCTATATCGCTCATCACGCGCAGGCCAGGGCGGGGATAGACGGCGTGCGCCATCGCCATGCCTTTGAGCAGCAGGGATTCGATCTCGGCGGATTGAAAGGCTGCCAGGATTTCGGCCAGCGCACCCGTGCGGACGCGGTTGGCGTGGCTGTGCTGCATAGTTCTGGCTCTTAATTCTCTTTCGATGGATTCCGGGATGGTGATTTTGGCGGCCTGCAAATGGGTGTAGACCAGCGGGGTCAGGCCGTGGGCTTCGGCCATGCTGGGGATGGAATCCCAGGCGGGCAGCGAGGCGGCGGCTTGCCGCAGGTAATCGTAGTGGGCTACAGATGCCCTCACCCCCCGCCCTCTCCCAAAAGGAGAGGGCGCTTCATGGGCACGGGCGCAGAGGATGAGGAGGTCGTGGAATTTTGCGAGGTCGTTCATTACCCTCACCCCTAACCCAATTTGGGAGAGGGGAATCAGAGATGTTGAAGGATAGCAGGGACGATGCGTTTGGCTCCGCCGCGTTTGCTGGCGATGGTGGTGGCCCCCATTGCGACTTGCTTTAATATTGGCATGGTGAAGGTCGGTTCGCGGCGGGCGGCGACGGTGTTATTCATCAGGGCCAGCATGGCTTGCGAGGGGGTCAGGGTTTCGGGCCGCCAGCGGGCGTAGGGTTTGTATTGGGTCACGACGACCAGACCGACCGGCAGCGGTTCAGTCCCCGGCTGGATGCTGAGGGTTTCAAGTGGGATTTTGCAGCCCACGCTGTTATCGCCATCACGGATGGAGAGCGGCACAGGGTAGGGGTGGACGCGGCCTTCAGCATCCAACACGGCGAATTCGTCGGAGTAGTATTCGGCTCCGGCGTCGAGCAGGGCGCGTACCAGGGTGGTTTTGCCGCTCATGCTGCGCCCAGGAAGTAGGATGGCTTTCCCATCCCAGGCAACCACCCCGGCGTGGACGAAGAGGTAGTCTTTGGCCCGGAAAGCGGTGAGCAGTTCGCTGTGTGGTGGTCCCATAGAACTGGACACCTATTAGGGGGTTGTTAGGGGGGAGCCA
>CALCSH010000258.1 GCA_937893815.1 uncultured Anaerolineae bacterium
CTAAAGACATACTACTGAAAGGCCGAAATTGGTTGTTAATGCATCGTGATACTCCATATCCACCCCTATGGATTGGAAAATGCCTATACACTCCTGTTTTAGTTGTGAAATCTGCAATTTTGTGCGCACTCTTGATGATTTCTCGGAGCGAACTTTAATGCTAAACCAGATCATGAAAATTATTGATGTGACAAATACCGACCCAGATGATCGCCGGAAAGCGCGGCTTCTAAATATTTTGTTACTCGGTATGGCGGTTTTAGCATTTGTTACTGTTGTGCTTGTTGCCCTTCTAATCATTTTAAAGGTGGATGGCTGGGAGAATTTAGTCTCGGTTTTTTGGAGTGGAAGTCTTTTTTTGTTAGGTATTGTGTTGGTCTATGTTGTTAACCAACATGGCTATGTTTTCGCTGCAAGTATCATGTTTTTACTTATCATCATGGTGACTTTTACTTTAGCCAATATTCGCGCGATTGGTAACGGGGCGACACAATTTTATTTTGTTATTCCTGTACTTATTGCCAGCGTGTTGATTACCCCAGCATCCAGTTTTGTGCTGGCAGCGATAAACAGTGCCATCTTTGTAGTCGCTGCTATTGTTCTTAAACTTGAACCTGATTTTTATATTGGTATCTTTGGCATGTTTGCGATTGCTGTTGTTTCGTGGATTTCGGCGCGAGTGCTTGAAAATGCCCTGAAAGATTTACGCATTATCAATCAAGAGTTGGATCATCGTGTAGAAAAGCGCACCCAGGAATTGGCCGAAGCCAATGAACGACTGAAAGGGCTGGATGAGCTTAAATCCAAATTCGTTTCAGATGTATCCCATGAATTACGTACGCCCATTAGTAATTTATCGATTTACCTGGAAATGCTTGAAGATGGCGATTCGAGAAACACAGATCGTTATCTAGCGGTATTACGAGAAGAAACCAGCCGACTCAAGAAATTAGTTGCTGACGTGCTCGATTTAGCCCGTATGGAAACGGAGTCTGTAGAGCCGCAATTGGAGTGGCGTAATATTAATGCTATCGTTGATCGGGTATTTGTCGCCAATCAACTTCGGGCCGATGTCAAAGGCTTGACAATGCGATTCCTTCCCGCAAAGGATTTACCAGAGGTTTATGCAGACAGCGATCAACTCGTTCAGGCATTGAATAATTTGGTTGGCAACTCGGTCAATTATACGGAGAAAGGCCAAGTCGTAATTCGCTCTTTACTTGATTCTGGCACTACCCACATTGTTGTAGAAGTATCCGATACTGGCATGGGCATCGCCGAACAAGATATAGCCCATATATTCGATCGTTTCTATCGCGGTAAGCGGGCTGGACAGTCTGCTATTCCCGGCACGGGCCTTGGGTTGGCAATTACGAAAGAAATTATTGAACGTCACGGGGGAGAAATACTCGTTAAAAGTAAAATTGGGGAAGGTACAATATTTAGCGTTCACCTTCCGTTGGAATTTCCCGAAACGGAATAGCAAATGGCATCTACTCAAAACCTGGAAGAATTCTTGCTTGCGCCTGATGAGCATTTTCAAGAAAACGCGCCTGCAACATTGATCTATGCAGCAGCGGGAACCCGTCGCGCTGCTGCTTTGGCTGGAGTTGCGACTTCGGGACAGGCTTACGCAGATTGGACGCAGCAAGAACTTTTTCGCGTTATCAATTTAATCTTTCGACATGGTGTTCGCCATTTGGTGATGCCGATGTTAGGACCAAGCCAATTCGAGGAATCAACACCAGAATATCATAAGCACTTGTGGGGTTGGTTTATTGAAGGACTATCGGGTGACCGAGCTTTGGAATACTATCAGCGTGTAGGGTGGCGCGTACGAATTGCGTGTAGTCAATTTGTCCCCGAACTTAAGGCCGCAGGCCAGCGCTTGATTGAAAATGGAATATCCGATACAACTCACACATTGTGGTGTTTTATGGTGCCCAAATATGATTGTGCTTGGGAGTGGTTATTCCAGGCGGTTCATCAAGCACGCGCGACCAGTATTTCAGATGCAAAGATTGCGCTTTATGATGAAAATATTCCAGAAGCGGAAATCTATATTGGTACAGGAAAACCATTAATGTCCTCCCTGCAATTACCGCCCTTGCTGGTGAGTGGGCCGCTGCAATGCTATTGGAGTCAGCGGCCGGGTTATAGCCTGGACCAGCGTCAGTTACGCGCCATTCTATACGATTATGCGTATTTGCGCAAAACCTGGCGAGAAGATAAAACCGGCCGGGCTGAACAAGCTTTGGCAGACCGTGATTTATGGGAACGGGGGAATGTATTGGGACTGGGGATACGCAAAGGTCCCTTTTGGTATCCAGCCCATTTTGAAGCATAATTGATCAACAGGGTGAGGATTGACCCTCACCCTGTTGGTGTGGACTTTCAGGCTTCGATATCAATCGTCACATTTTTTGGTAGCGCTAATCCGGCAGCGACTTCTACGGCTTTAATGATCCCGGCGGGCACCGGGCAGGCGGTATGGGCACAAAGCCGCAACCCCGCCTCAATCGCCGCGGGGATATTTTTACCACGCCGTGATGAAATTTCGTTGAGGGCGTCTACCTCTTTGAGTTCGCCCCCGATTTTCAAGATATGAGGACAAGAACTTTCAATATGCAACGCAACCCGGTAATCTTCAATTAACGTTGCCTCAACAACTGCATTTTCGCCGCAAATACCAGCATCAATTTTTGCTATTGCCATAAGAATATTCGACTCAACTTTCAGTACCGATAGTGATGGATAGTGGTAAAGGCCAGCGGCAATTTTGCCCGTATGACCGGCACAATTTTAACATATTTCAACACAAATAAGATTGCCCTGCCTAAATGTGGCTTCTTTACCGTGACCTGTTTGCTTGCGAAACCAGACGTGTCTCGTTTTAAACAAGACACGTCACGATTTAAACCAGACCCGTCACGATTTAATCGAGACAGGTCTGGTTTGCCCAACTGACAGCCACCAGGCAACTAAAAACCAACAAAAAAACTCCGGGAAACTTCCCGGAGCTTTTTAAGTGGCGAGAGTGGGATTTGAACCCACGACCAAGGGCTTATGAGTCCCCTGCTCTACCACTGAGCTACCTCGCCTGAGCGGGGAAAATCTTACTACGCCAGATTGCTTTTGTCAACAATTTCTGAAATTGCGGGCACGCCTCCCAGTGATTCGGCAGCGTGCACAGCATTCAGCACGGCTTGCGCAAAGACCTCGGCGGCAAATGCTCCTACAATGTTGACATCCGCTTTGCGTTTGCCGGTGGCCAGTGCGAAGATGGTATCGCCATCGACCATCGTGTGCGCCGGGCGGATCGTGCGCGCCAATCCGTCATGGGCCATTTGAGCCACCTTGTTGATGTCTTCCTTGGTCAGTTTCGCATTTGTGGCCACCACACCAATGACTGTGTTGCCGCGGCTGGCAAAACCCAGCGCCGTGCGACCAGCCAGCGATTGCATCACATCGAGCGTGTTGGCAAAGTAACCCGGCGCGCCGATGCGCACCGGGCCAAGTGCCGCACTGCGTGCCCCGGCGATAATTTCGCTGCTTTTGGGATCCATCACATCGCCGAAGGCATTCACAGCCACAATCGCGCCCACCCGTACGCCCCCGCCAATCTCCAGGCTGGCGGTGCCGATGCCGGATTTCATTGCCTGGCCTATACCCAGAATTTTGCCTACCGTCGCGCCGGTGCCCGCACCATAATTGCCCTGTGCGGGGGGCTGATTGCTGGCATTCAAACAGGCCCGATAGCCCATTTCGGCATCAGGGCGGATGTCGGCGCGGCCAATGCCGAGGTCGAATAGAATGGCTGCGGGAACAATCGGGACGCGCGCCACTTGTACGTTGAAGCCGACGCCTTTCTCTTCAAGGAAACGCACCACCCCGGAAGCAGAATCCAGCCCGAAAGCGGAACCACCCGCGAGCACGACCGCATGGACTTTGGTCACCAAATGAAGGGGATGCAGCGCGTCTACCTCGCGCGTGCCCGGCGCTCCCCCGCGTTGATCCACACCACCAATTGCGCCTTCGGGGCAAAGAATTACGGTGCAACCGGTGATCGCTTCCAAATCCTGCGCATGTCCAACCTGGATGCCGGGGATATCGGTGATGGCGTTGTGGAGCTTCATACGTTCTCCTGGGGGTTGAGTAAAGGGATGGCGCGCTCGATGACAGCCGCGGCAATTTCAAGCTTGCTCATCAGGGGGAGTTCTTCCTGATGGCCGTCCGCATACAACAACGTCACACGATTGGTATCGACGGCGAAACCGGCATCGCGGGCACTGACATCGTTGGCGACGATTAGATTTAGCCCTTTGCGGCGCATTTTGTCTTCGGCGTTGCTCGTCAGCGATTGGGTTTCTGCGGCAAACCCAATCAGTATTTTGGGCATGAGGGTTGTTGCGCGTTGCTGATTGACGGCTGCAAGAATATCGGGGTTTTGCATGAGAGGGAGCGAAAGTACGCCCTTCGCTTTTTTGATTTTTTGCTCGGCGGGCTGTGCGGGGCGAAAATCGGCCACCGCGGCAGTCATAATCAGCGCGTCAGCAGTTTTACTGGCTGACAGCGTAGCATGTTGCATTTCGATGGCTGTGCGCACATGAATCAGCCTGGTCCCTGCGGGCGGGGTGAGATGTGTTGGGCCGCTAATCAGGGTCACATCGGCGCCTGCATCCAGGGCAGCTTGCGCCAGGGCGTAGCCTTGTTTGCCCGTTGAGCGATTGCTGAGAAAACGCACCGGATCAATATCTTCCTGGGTTGGCCCGGCGGTGACGGTGATGTGACAGCCTTTCAGAGGGCCGCTGCGGGAAAGTTGATAGCGCAGGTGTTCAAGGATTTGAATAGGTTCGCTCATGCGTCCTTTGGCGACCAGCCCGGAGGCCAGGTGCCCTTCCTCGGGGCCGATGAATACAGCCCCGCGCCGCGTCAGAATCTCCACGTTTTCTTGGGTGGCTGCATGACTGTACATGCCCGCGTCCATCGCCGGAGCGATCATCAGTAGCGGGGCATCCGGTCCGCTCCCCAGTGCCAGCGCGGTCAGGCTGAGCAAGTCATCTGCGCCGCCGCGGGCCAGTTTTGCCAGGGTATTTGCAGTCGCTGGGGCAATCAGCAGTGCATCGGCTTTGCGCGCCAGCCCAATGTGTAAGACATGCGCTTCTGCACCCCAGAGATCGGCAGATATATAGGCGGGTTGCCCGGTGACGGATTGAAAACTGAGCGGGGAGATGAATTTTGCCGCGGCATCGGTGAGAATGACGTTGACGATCGCCCCGTTTTGGGTGAGTTTGCTGGCAAGATCAGCGGCTTTATAGGCGGCAATGCTGCCTGTGACACCCAGAATAATGTTTTTTTTGTGGAGAGGGTTTTGAGTCATAATTGTGAATCTTTCTGAGTGGATAATGGCAGTTATTGTACCGCTAAACGGTGGCGTAATCGAGTTTTGACAGATGATATAATTCGGCGATCATTCGATAAAAAGAAGAGGTTGCCATGCAAGACGAATTCATTCATACGATAACCAATACTTTGGATTTATTGACCGACACGTATAACTATAACCACTGGATTTACTCATTGATGCGTCCGCATTTAGGGGATCGGATTCTTGAAGTTGGAGCGGGGATTGGGAATATCACCCAATTCTTATTGCCCAGCAAAGAGGTGGTTTGCCTTGATCTGGAAGATGAGTACGTGGATATTTTGCGAGAATACGCCAAAACACACAGCAATATCACGCCGTTACAACTGAGCTTGCTGGATTTACCAACCGATCAAGCGCCATTGGCATATTTTGATACGGCGTTGTGTATTAATGTTTTAGAGCATATCGAAAACGATCTATTGGCCGTGCAACAAATGGCTTCTGTGTTAAAGCCTGGCGGAAAGCTGTGGCTTTATGTTCCCGCCGGACAATGGGCATATGGCGCATTGGATAAAGAATTGGGTCATTTTCGGCGTTATCACCGCCCGCGCCTGAAATCACTGGCAAAAGATGCTGGCCTGGTGCTGCAAGAATGCCACTACGTCAATTTTGTAGGCGTATTCGGCTGGTTCTGGTCGGCCCGGGTGCGGAGAGATCGGGTGATTCGGCGCGAAAATGCCCATCTGATGGATCATCTGGTGCCGTATATTTCGGCTATTGAACGCCTGGCGCGGCCTCCGTTTGGACAGTCTCTGGTGGCTGTGATGGTTCGCCCGGGGGAATTTTAACGATGAGCACCGAGCAAGTAGTGTAATTCACCAACTTTCGTGAGACGCTGCCCATTAACCAGCTTTGGATTTGCCCCAAACCGCGCGACCCGGCGACGATCAGGTCAATTTCTTCTTTTTGGGCATATTCGAGGATCTGTGTGGCAGCGTCGCCGTTTTCGAGATGCCCATTGGCTTCGATGCCATGTTCATTCAGAAATTGCACAGAGAGTTGGACGATTTCTTCGCCTTTCTGTCGATCCGCGGCAGCCTGGGCTTGCATTTGGGCGTCGAATTCTGCTGTAAACGTTGGTGGGGCATAGTCCATTACATCGGACCAGGCGTAGAAGCGAAAATCTGTCGCATAGGATGGGGAAAGAACGTGCATCACATGCACCTGGGCAGTATTCGGGAGTGAAAAATTTGCCAGATAGTGAAGAGCGGCCTGGCTGTTACCCGACCCATCCATCACGAGAAGTATGCGCCTTAATCCCTGAAAGGGTGCTCTGACAACCAATACAGGGCAGCAGGAATATTCCAAAACCTTCTGGGCCACCCCTCCCAGAAGTATGCCGAGCGTTGCCCGTAAACCTTTTGCGCCGATCACCGTCAAATCGGGCCGTTGTTCTTCGGCGTAGGTGTTGATGATTTCACCTGGATCTCCGGTGAGTAATTGGGAGTGAACACTTGCCTGGCTTTGGTGAAGTGTTTGTTCTGTATGCTTCAGCACTTGAGTCAGCGTGGCCGAAAGTTGAGCCAGTCTGGGGATCAGCACCGAAATTGTATGGATCGTACAGTTTGCAGTGAGCGGCAATCGAATAATTAATTCGCTGGCGGCGTAGGCATGTTCAGAACCGTCAACGGCCAACAAGATATTTTTGGGATATTTTTTCTCCGCGCACATTTTCAGCCTCCTTACTGCGATTCAATGAAGTACGGTTGGGTTAAATAACAACG
>CALCSH010000259.1 GCA_937893815.1 uncultured Anaerolineae bacterium
TTCCATTGGGTGGCTGTCTCGGCCCAGGATTGCCCGCCGGAGACACGCGGTTTGCACGAACTCAAAGCGATCTGGGAAAATTCCACCAAACACGCCCAGACCGAGAGCATCTACTCCGCCGAGGAAACTCGCGCCGCCATCGAGATGGCTACCATCCTGGCAGGCGGGAAAGACGCTCTCCGTCAACGTCCGCTACTCTCAATCATGCAATGTACCGCACCCCCTCTGGGGCACGATGGAGGCAGTCTGGATGCTGGACTGCTCGCCGCTGAGGCAGGATTACCGGTTGGATTTATGACCATGACTGCCTGCCTGACCACCGCTCCGGCGACGCTGGCAGGCAACCTGGTGGTTGGCAACGCCGAAGTGATCAGCGCCGCGGCATTGATTCAGTTGGCATATCCCGGAACGCCATTCTTCTACGCCGCCGCCCAGACTTCATCCGACTTACGCAGCGGCGCTTACACCGGCGGCGGCCCGGAAGATTTCCTCTTCGGCGCGGCGACCAATGTGCTGGCCGATTTCTACAATATGCCGCTCTCGATGGGATCTTTCGCCACGGGTGCCAAGCGGCCCAACTGGCAGGCAGGTATTGATAACAGCCTGTCCACCTTCATGGCCTCCGTTGTCATGTCCGATATGCTTCTGGGGGTCGGCCTGCTGCACGGCAGCCGAATCTGGTCCTATGAACAAATGTTGATGGATTGTGAAATCTTCGACCTGGTCCACAAGATGATGCAAGGCATCGAGGTCAACGATGAAACCCTTGCCCTGGATGTGGTGAATGCTGTCGGGCCGGGTAGTAATTTCTTGACCCAAAAACACACCCGAAAGCATATGCGCGATCTCTGGCTGCCCAAATATATGGACCGCCGTCCCTACGAAGAATGGCTCGAACGCGGCGATAACGCCACCGATTGGGCCAGAGCCAGAGCGCAAGAGATTTTAGCCACACACGAGCCTGAACCTCTTGACCCACAAATCAGTAAAGAGTTTGAGCGCATTATCGCTTCCATCGAAACCAAATGAATCCCATGCAACCAAAAATTTCACTACTGACCCCGCCTCTACTCGAGAAAATTATCGCCGAAGCCTTCCAGCTTTTACAACAGCCGGGGATCAAAGTCATGTCCGCCTCCGCCAGGGAGTTACTGGCGGAGGCTGGTGCGCAGGTGGATGAAGAGCGTCAGGTCGTCCGTATCTCGGAGAGGCTTGCCCACCAGGCGCTGGATTCTGTCCCCAAAGAGTTTTACCTCTACAATCGCGCCGGAGAAGCCGCTGTGCATTATGGTGGCGACTCGGTACACTATGATCCTGGCTCCAGCGGTGTCAATATCCTCGACCCAGAGACCATGGAACATCGTCCGGCGCGCAGCGAAGATTTGATTCGTCTGATTAAGCTCACCGAACAATTGCCTCAATATGCCGCCCAGTCCACCGCCCTCGTGTGCAGCGAAATTCCTAAAGAAATTGGCGATCTCTATCGCCTGTACTTAGTGTTGCAGCTTTCGGCAAAGCCCATTGTCACAGGCGCATTTTCCACCAACACAACGGATGCCATGATCGAGATGCTGGCAATTTGTGCCGGGGGGCGTCAGGCGCTGGCCGAAAAACCACTGGCCATCTTCGACGTCTGTCCCTCCCCTCCATTAATCTGGAGTGAATTTGGCGGGCAGAGTTTGATCGATCTGGCTCGGGCGTGGGTGCCCGCTGAAATCGTCTCGATGCCCCTCTCCGGGGCCGCCGCCCCGATCACATTGCTCGGTTCGGTGGTGCAGCACGCGGCCGAATGCATCAGCGGAATCACCATCCACCAACTGGCGCAGCCCGGCGCACCAATTGTCTGGGGCGGCGCACCCGCTATCATGGATATGCGCCAGGGCACCACCCCCATGGGCGCCATCGAAACCGCCATGATCGATGCTGCCTATGCGCAAGTTGGCAAATATTTTGGCTTCCCCACACACGCCTATATGGGGGCCAGCGATGCGAAAATTGTTGATGCGCAAGCTGGCCTGGAAAGTGGGATGACGGCCCTGGTTGGAGCTTTGGCAGGCATCAACATGATCTCCGGCGCTGGGATGCTCGATTTCCTGGCGGCTCAAAGCCTCGAGAAACTGGTGATTGACGCTGAAGCAATTGGCATGGCCCAACGCCTGTGCCAAGGGATGATCGTGCAAACAGACCCGCTGGCAACCCAAATGTATGAGGGCATCAATTTCAAGGGCGAGTTCCTCAAACAACGCGTTACGCGCCAATTAATGACCAAAGAACAATATCTACCCTCGCCAGTGATCGACCGTGGCTCAATCCGCACCTGGCAATCCAATGGCAGCACAGATGCCTTCCAGCGCGCCAAAGTGCGCGTCGATGAGCTTTTGGCCGCTTACCAGCCGCCGAATCTGCCGGTCGAAACGCAGCGCGAACTGGAAAACTATGTCAGCAATCTGGCTGCCGCCGCAGGCATGGATCAATTACCACCCATTTTTTAGATTGAATCCTTATCGGATCTCCGGGAATCCCCGTGGCAGGTATCCAGATTTAGGGGTATAGGGCGTGCTACGAACGCCCTATACCCCTAAATCTAGGGTTTCTCACGGCACCCTAAAGACCCAAAAATATTTGGAGTCCCCCGTCTTACGGGCAGAGATTCTTCACCCTTGACGGGGTTTCACCAAAGCAGATTCGTGTAGTACTGTTGATAGGAACCCCCATTCATGTATTCCTTCGAAGACGAACAAAACAGAGTAGCGACAACTCCCTGGGCTGCTATACCCCAGGAAAAATGGAACGACTGGCATTGGCAAATCGCCAATCGCATTACCAGCGTGGATGAACTCAGCCAGGTGATTCATCTGACCGAGGGCGAAAAGGAAATCATCTCCAAATCGCTCAATAAACTTCGCATGGCAATCACTCCGTATTACGCCAGCCTGATGGATCCGGACGATCCGCGTTGCCCGATACGTTTGCGGGCCGTGCCTAGCCTGCCGGAGACTGTCATCAGCGAGGAAGATTTATTTGACCCGCTGCACGAGGATGTCGACTCGCCAGTTCCGGGCATCACCCATCGCTATCCGGATCGCCTGCTCTTCCTGGTTACCGATCAGTGCTCCATGTACTGCCGCCACTGCACCCGTCGGCGCTATGCCGGAGAGCTGGATCAGCCTCGCAAGCAGGAGGAAATCGACGCTGCCATCGACTATATCCACAGAACCCCAAGTGTCCGCGATGTGCTGCTCAGCGGTGGCGACGCCTTCACACTTTCGACCGATCGCCTGGAAGCAATTATCGCCCGCATCCACGAAATTCCGCATGTCGAGATCGTCCGTTATGGCACAGCCACACCCATCGTCCTGCCGCAGCGTATTGATGACGAACTGATCCAGATGCTAAAAAAATACCAACCGGTATGGATCAACTTGCATTACAATCATCCTAAGGAACTCACCGAGCGCTCGCGCCAATCTCTGGCAAAACTGGCCGATGCCGGTTTCGTCCTCGGCAACCAGACGGTTTTGATGCGCGGGCTCAATGATTGTGCTTATATCATCAAGGAACTTTGCCAGCGGCTGATCGAAAACCGCGTGCGGCCTTATCGTCTTTACCAGTGCGATCTTTCGCAAGGCATCGCCCATTTCCGCACATCAATCAGCAAAGGCATCGAAATCATCGAGCATTTGAGCGGGCATACCACCGGGTTTGCCGTACCAGAATTCATGGTAGATCTGCCCGGGGGTGGCGGCAAAACGCCCGTTCATCCACGTTATATGATCGGTCAGAGCGACCGTCAGGTGATCTTTCGCAATTATGAAGGTGTGATCGCCAAGTATATTGAGCCGGAAGACACATCTTCGCTGGGCTGCCCCGATAACTGCACCATTTGTGATGACCGCCAGGAGCGCGGTCTGGATCAGCCCAAAGTCGGCCTGGAAAAACTTTATGCCGGAGAAGCTATCAGTCTCGAGCCGCGTGACCTGCCCCGGCGCAAGCGAAAACAATAGCATGGAACCTTTTAAAATTCTTTCTGAACAGGAAGTCGAGGAGATCCATAACGCCAGCCTACAGGTGCTTGGCGAGATGGGAGTAGTGCTGACTCACCCCGCCACCCGAGCCATGCTCCTGGAAGCAGGGGCGAAGGAAAACGGGGATCGCCTGTTATTACCAGTTGATTTGATCAACCAATGTCTTGCGGGCTGCGGTGGCCCGGTTACTACACGCGGGCGGAATGGCAAGGTTGTATCCATCGGTGGCGGCGAATTGCAATGGCATAATCTGGGGGGAGCGCGCGATATCTACGATACTGCCACGGGCAAGCGGCGCGGAGCCACGGTACAGGATATTCGCGACACCACACGCCTGTTGGATGCCCTGGATCAAGCCACCACTGTCACTCCCTTCTTCACGCCGCTGGATGTGCCCGGGGAATTAATGTCCCTGGCAATGTACCGCCATGCCCTGCCGTTTACTACCAAACCTCTACAGGGACCCGGCGTGCAGACTGCGCAAGAAGTTAAATTCGCCGTTGAGATGGCCCAGGTGATCGGCCCGGTACAGGAGGTACTGACGATGAGTGTCTCCCCGGTCAGTCCGCTGACCTTCCCGGATGAGATGGTCGCCTCTATGGTGGAAATCGCCAGGTACGGCATCCCCTTTGGGCCATTGCCCTGCCCCACCGCGGGCACCACCGCTCCCTTGTCGCTGGCCGGTGCTTTAACTCAACAAAATGCCGAAGTATTGGCATCCCTCGTAATTGTTCAATCCGTCAACCCAGGCCTACCCATGATATACTGTGGACGCCTGGCTATGATGGAACCACGCACAGGCACATCGATTTGGGGCGGCGTAGAATTAGGCATCGCCTCCGCGGCAACCGTACAACTTGGCCACTATTATCATTTGCCGGTGAATGTTTATGGGCTGTCAACAAATTCCCATTCCCTCGAAATACAAAACGGATATGAACGAGCGCTCAATGCAATTATTCCTGCCCTGGCTGGAGCCGACGAATTATCCGGCATCGGCGAAATGGGGGCTGGCGTGATGGGCTCACTGGCACAAATCGTGGTCGATAACGACATCGCCGCCAGTGTAAGGCGTACCCTGCGAGGTATTGAAGTTAGTGAGGCCTCCCAGGCTGTGGAAGTGATCCGCAGCGTAATGGACGGACCGCGTACTTTCGTCGCTGAGAAACATACGGTTGATTATCTACGCAACGGGGAAATATTTATCTCCAAGATCGCGGAACGCAGCACATTCGATGAGTGGCATCTCGCCGGTCGAGCGGGAATGGCCCAACACGCTCAGGCAAAGGCCGAAACTATTCTCAAAAACCATCAAGTTCCGCCGCTTGAGCAGCAGCAAGAACGCGAACTCGAGCGGATTATGCAAGCCGCAGAAGACGAACTGGTTCATTAATAGGTTGGCTCTGGACATTCTTACGAACATGCTCATTTCCTGTAAAAATCACCTTATCGACCGAATATGATTTTTTGCAGTATTTCCATTTTCCAGATCACATCGTCCATCCATGAAAAACGATGATGAAATGTAAACAGAGTGCGAAAGGAAAGGAGGCCGCCGACATACAAGTCATTCGATCGCTCACGAAACCTGTAAACTCGATCTACTTATCTGAAGGAGGATGAAAAATGCGTACGACGTTATATAAATTTGGGGCCATCATTGTGGTTTTGGCGATGACCCTGGCAGCCTTCGCTCCCGTCTTTGCAGCATCTGAGCCAGAGCAACCTGCATCAGATGAAGTTCCTGCAGTCGAACCCGCCACCAAAAAAGTTATCAACTTCGCCTGGACCCAAGAACCCGACTCGTTGAACCCGTTTTATACAGACATGTGGTTCTCAGCGATTCTACAGCAACTGTATCTGTGCTGGGCCTGGGAATATGATGACCAAAATGTTGCCTACCCCAATTTGGTAACAGAAATCCCCAGTATCGAAAACGGAGGTTT
>CALCSH010000260.1 GCA_937893815.1 uncultured Anaerolineae bacterium
GTGCGCCTCCGTACCCGAGAACTCACTGAAAGTCAGGAGCGACTGGATTTAGCGATCCGCGGCACCGATGTCGGGCTGTGGGATTGGAATATTGATACCGGCGTTTCGATTATCAACGAAAAGTGGGCGGCCATGTCCGGTTATACGCTGGATGAATTGAACCCGCTCAGCATCGAAACCTGGGATCGTATGGTACACCCCGATGATCTGGCTGAATCGAAGCGGCGGCTGCAAGCGCATTTTTCTGGCGAAAATGAACAATATGAAAGTGAGTTTCGCATCCGGCATAAAAGCGGGCATTGGATCTGGGTGCTGGACCGCGGGCGGGTTTTTCAGCGAGCGAAAGATGGACACCCGATACGCATGACAGGCACGCAATTAGAAATCACCCAGCGCAAGCAGGCCGAGGCTGAGCTTGCTTATAATAAATGGATATTCCAATCCATATTGGAACAATCCGTTGAGGGTATCGGTGTGGCCGATCTTGATGGAAACTATATTCTGGTCAACGCGGCCTATTGTAAACTAACCGGATACGTTGAAACCGAGTTGCTTGGCATGAATTTGCGCGATTTGGTACCCAAAGAGATTGATCTTACGCTATTTTCGAAAGTGCAGAGGGGCGAAAGCGGTATCGACATTACAACACTGCAACGCAAAGACGGCAGCACATTTATTGCAGAAGTCAGCGGGGCAGCTATTCAGATGGGTGCTCAACGATTGATTTTGGGGATCGTGCGCGATATTAGCCAGCGTATTTTGCAAGATCAGGCTTTGCGGGAGAGTGAAGAACATTTCCGCGGGTTGTCAGAAGCCACTTTCGAGGCTATTTTTATCTCTGAAAATGGCGTTTGTCTGGAACAGAATTTAGCCGCAGAGAAAATGTTTGGCTACACCCAGGATGAAGCCATAGGCAAGCTGGCAGTAGAGTGGATTGCCCCGGAAGGGCGGGAATTTATCGCCCAGAAGATACGCTCCGGCGATGAAGGGCCTTACCGGGTCACCGCCCTGCGCAAAGATGGCAGCACCTTCCTCTGCGAGATTCACGCTCGCATGATGGAATATCGCGGCCATACCGTGCGCGTTACTGCCCTGAGAGATATTACCCAACAAGTCGGCGCGGAACAAGCCTTGGAACAACATACCGAAGAACTGACCGCGCTCTACAAAACCACCCTGGATATTATTGCCCCGCACAAACTTCCCGAACTGCTGAAGACAATAGTCCAACGCGCGGTTGACCTGCTGAAAGGCGCCAGCGGAGGAATGTATCTTGTCGAAGAAGATCAACAACATGTGCGCTGTGTGGTCAGCTATAATACAGCCAGAGATTATAGCGGTGTAGTGCTGAAATACGGTGAAGGCGCAGCGGGTAAAGTCGCCGCTACCGGTGAATCCCTGATCATTGATGATTATCGTTTCTGGCAAGATCGGGCCAAGATTTACGAAGATGAACAACCTTTTAGTGCGGTGATCAGCGTGCCCATGCGCTGGCAAAATCGTATTACAGGTGTCATTCACGTCATCAATGATACTGAAACGCGCAGGTTCAACGACGACGACATGGCGTTGTTAAATGCTTTTGCCAATCAGGCCGCGATTGCTGTTGAAAATACTCGCTTGCTGGATGAACTGCAAAACCATGCCAGCGATTTGGAAGCACGCGTGCGCGATCGTACCGCTGAATTACAAATTATTGTCAATGCCATGAGTGGACGTGAAGTGCGCATGGCTGAACTCAAAGGCGTCATTCGCAAGCTGCGTAAACAACTGGAAGATGCCGGATTAAAACCGACGGCCAATGACCCCCTACTCGAGCCGTATTCGGGAGATACGCCCAAATGAAGATCAATCAGGGTTTCTCAATGTTGCGCGAAAAGTTGTTCGAACCTGCCGCAGCACTTACCAATCAAACAGAACGACACCGCGCCCACTTGTTTTCCGAGCTTATGCTGGGAAGTTTCTTTACGATGGGCTTACTGGCGCTGGTATTTGGGCTGGGCGATAAAATGCCGCGTGCTCCCTTTTTTACCGTTCTCGGCGTGATTCTGGGTGTATATATTTTAGGCCGCAGTAAATACTATCGTATTGGCGCTGGACTGGTTATGTTTAGTTTATGCGCAATGAGTATTTGGGCCATTATCAGTGCTTCAGATTACAGTTCCGGGTCTGTGACTATCATACTGATGTGGATGATAATCCCTGTTCTCATCACCAGTATGATCTTTGGCCCAAGAGCGTCATTTGTTTTCTCAATCCTTATCTTCAGTAGCCTTCTGTTTTTGCCACTTTTAATTCCCGCACTTGAATACCAATTTTTGGCCCCAGCCTGGTCGTTTATGGTTACCTGGGCTGTGCTCCACATGGCCTACATGTTTCATTCTGACAAGCTTGAACGTGAGCGTCTCACAGAACTTGAACAAGCCTATCAGGAATTGCAACACGAAATTGAGCAACACAAACAAACGGAAGAGCGTCTCGAACTGGCGATTGCCGGCAGCGGGGGCGCCTATTGGGATGAAGAGTTTAATCCCAATCTCGCGTATGAAGAACAATCCGGAATTCTCTTCAACTCAGCCGAGGAAAAGGCACTGCTCGGATACGATCACGACTCGGATTATCCAGCTACCATGGATGACTGGACTCAGCATGTTCTCCCCGAGGACCAACCCCTGAGGGCGCAACGTCAGCGCCAGCACTATGATGGACAAACGGAATATCTTGACCACGAATATCGTGTGCGCCGCGCCGATGGCGAAATCCGCTGGATTCATGGGCGCAGCCGAATAATCCGCGATGAAAATGGTACACCCTTGCGCTGGGTGGGGATCGACTGGGATGTCACCGAACGCAAACTGGTTGAAGCGGAATTGCTGCATTACCGGAAGAATCTTGAAGAATTAGTGCTTGAGCGCACGGAGAGACTAAACCAGCGTACGCGCCATCTTGAATTACTCAACGATATTACCAATGCGGCGATTGGCGCCCAGACATTTCAGGAAATGCTTCAGACCCTGGCGGACCGCCTTGGCGAGTTGATCGGCGCCGAGGGATGCTATATTACCCTGTGGGATGAGGCCAATCAAAAAGCCATACCCGGGGCGGCATATGGCCCATTGCGAGATTCTTATCCCAGTTTTCGCCCTCAGCCTGGAGAAAATACGCTTACAGAGGCAGTATTTAAAAGAAAAGCCCCAATCGTTGTTGAAGATGCGCATCATTCGCCGTATATTTCCCCCAATATTTCCAAGAACTTTCCGGGACATTCTTTATTGGGGTTGCCGCTGATTGCCAACGAGCAGAAATTAGGCGCGGCGCTGATAGCTTTCAATCAACCGCATTTGTTTACCGATCTTGAAATCAGCGATTGCCAACAGGCCGTCGCACAAATTGCGCTGACAATTGCCAAGAATAAAGCGTTGGAAACCGAAAGCCTGGCCCGCCAACGCGCAGAAATGCTGCAAAAAGCCACGCGTGCGTTAAGCGCTTCGCTGGAACTGCAAGAGATATTTGATATCATCCTGCAATCACTGCGTGAAGTTGTGCCTTATGACAGCGCTTCCGTGCAGCAACTTAGGGGTGATATGCTCACCATCATTGGCGGGCATGGTTTTCCAAATATATCGGACTTAGTAGGCGTTAGTTTTGATCTCAACCAGAATGATAGCCCCAATGTGGAAGTCATCCAGCAGCGAAAAACGATTATGTATGATGATGCCGCTCAAAAATATCCGACGTTCCGGCGCTCCCCTCACGCGGAAGCCAATATCCGCTCATGGATGGGAGTTCCGCTGATTGCGCGCGGCGAAATGATAGGCATGATCGCCCTTGATCGAAAACAATCTCATTCCTTTACAACCAGTGATGCCGAACTGGTGGAAGCATTTGCTGTCCAGGCGGCAATCTCGATTCAAAATGCGCGCTTATTTGATGAAACTCAATCCTATGCCAATACGCTGGAAGAGAAAGTCACTGACCGCACTTCCGAGTTACAAATTTTGGTCAATGCCATGGCCGGGCGCGAGGTGCGCATGGCCGATTTAAAGGTTGTGATTCGCAAATTGCGCAAACAACTCAAAGATGAGGGATTTAAGCCGGTAGCTGATGATCCCCTGAATATACCTTTATGAGTCGCAGGTTCTAAGGTTGAAAGTTGGCAAGTTGATCACATCAACCTGCCAACTTTTTAACTGGTAACTTTCGCCATCAACCTTTTTCTTCTATTTGGCTCATGGCATACTCGGCCAGAGCGGTGATCGTCAGGCTGGGGTTCACACCGGGGTTGGCGGGGACAATCGAGCCATCGACGACATACAGGCCGGGGTAATGATGTAATTGACAGGTCAGGTCAATTGCACCTTGTTCAGCGTCTTCGCCAAACGGCACGCCGCCCAGAATATGCGCCGTCGTCGGTAAATTCAATAGATTCTCACCAATTGATCCCTGGGGAATACCGCCAATTTTTGCTGCAAAGGCTTCGGTGACTTGATGGCCGGTTTCCACGCGCGAAGAAATCGTATGCGCATCATCCGGGGCCGCTTGCAGGCCGCGGCGAAAAAGTGTGTACAAGGAGCGTCCCAGGCGCAGACTCATGCGGTTATCGGTGGTTTGCATCACCAGTAAAATGGTCGTGCGCTGCGCCCAACCTGGCAGCATATGCGTGCGTAACGTATCCAGAGGGTGGGTGATGGCTTTTATGGTGATCCCCAGGAAACGGCGCAGAAAACGTTGCCGTGCGTCCACCAGCGGCAGGGCCAACATGCGCATCAGCCCAGAACCAGCGGGGTAACGCACCGGCTCGACACGTGTGACGTCGTCGGCTTTGAAAATTGACGTGATGGCGATACCTTGTGAAAAATCGACCGTGTTATCGCGGCTTACGCCGCCCATCAGGGCTTCGCTGTTGGTACGCACAGGGTAGCCCAGCCGCGGCGAGAGATTGGGCAGTGAGCGATGAATATCGCGGCAGTTGAGCAACAATTTCAATGTCCCTAGCACACCAGCAGAGAAGATGACGTTGCGCGCGGTGACGCGTTCTACGCGCCCCGGCAGCCAGCCGGTGGAGCGGCGATGGAGAACTTCATAGACGGGAGACAGGGGACGGGGGACGGGATTTTCTCCGTCCTCTAATTTCTGTCTTCCGTCCTCCGTCATCGGTCTTATATCAACAACTTCGCGTTCAGCCCACACTTCCACGCCCAATTTCTCGGCCAGATACAGGTAATTCTTGGGCAGCGTGTTTTTGGCATTATAGCGGCATCCGACCATGCAGGCGCCACAATGGGTGCAGCCTGTTCGAGTGGGGCCATCACCCCCAAAGTAGGGATCGGGCACATCCAGTCCCTCGGGGCCAAAGAATACCCCTACATCTGTGGCGCGAAAAGTCGCCGCGGTGCCGCGTTCCTGCGCGATTTCGCCGAGTATATCGTCCGCTTGCCATAGTTTGGGATTGCGCTCCACGCCCAGCATCTTTTGAGCGGTTTCATAATGCGGGCGCAAGATGGCTTTCCAATCCGCCAGGTGCCGCCAGGAGGGCACGGCAAACATATCATCGGGCGGAATTTCGAGTACGTTGGCGTAGCCCAGGCTGCCACCGCCCACGCCGCGCCCGTGCAGAATCATGACCCCTTTGAGCAGGCTGATCTGCAAGATGCCAAAGCAACGCAGAGCGGGCGCCCAGAGATATTTCCATACCGCCCAATTCGATTTGGCAAAATCTTCATCGCGGTAACGTTTACCCTGCTCCAATACCAGTACAGAGTAGCCTTTCTCGGCCAGCCGCAATGCCGATACGCTGCCGCCAAATCCGGAGCCAATAATGATGTAATCGTAGGTATTCTTTTCTTCGTGGGACAAAGCTCACCTCAATTGTGACGGCTGGCCTGTTGTCCGTCATCGGTCGTCCGTCGTCGGTCTGTTATCGTCATTTGGCAACTTGCTGCGACATCATCACCAATTCCACGCGTTGTGAGTAACCGACGCGCTCCCAGAAATCAATCGCTTCCTGATTTTCACCGAAAATAAACAAGTGTGTTTTGCCAATGCCAATCCGCATCAGGGAAAACATGCAACGCCCGACCAGCGAGCGCCCAATCCCATGACAGCGGTGTGATTTTGCGACCGAAAGATGGTGGATATAACCGCGGCGGCCATCGTGTCCGCAAAGCGCCGCCCCCACGATCTCCCCGTTTTCAACCGCGACATAACTTAAATCGGGGTTGCGCTCCAAAAATCGTTTGATGCCTTCTTTCGAGTCGGCATCGCTCAACCCAACGCCCTCACTCACCTTCCAGAGCGCACAAATTTTCTCGTAATCGCCAATCGTCATTTCACGAATTTCACTAGCCATGGTGCTCCTCCTGGAATCACCTATATAATTTCCACGGCCATTGCCACGGCCTCGGCCCCACCCAGGCACAACGAAGCCAGGCCTCGTTTGAGGCCGTGATCTTTCAAGGCAAAAATTAACGTTGTGAGTACGCGCGCCCCACTGCCCCCGATGGGATGTCCCAGTGCAATCGCCCCGCCGTTCACGTTGACTTTATCCCAATCCCAACCCTGATCGGCCAGGGCGTAGCCATCTGCCAAAACCTGAGCTGCAAAGGCTTCGTTCAGTTCAATCAAATCCACATCATCCAGCGTCCAGCCGATTTTTTGTAACACCAGTGGGATGGCTTTGGCCGGGGCATAGAACAAGTATTTTGGTTCTACTGCGGCCTGACCATAGCCTACGATGCGGGCAAGCGGATTGATGTTGTGTGCGTCGGCATAGGCGCGGCTTGAAACCACCACGGCCGCCGCCCCATCGTTGAGGCCCGGCGCGTTCCCGGCGGTGACTTTGCCATCGGCCACAAACGCCGGGCGCAATTTTGCCAGGGCTTCGAGGGTGGTATCGCGGCGCGGGGCTTCGTCGGTGTCGAAAAGTGTTACTGCGCCCTTACGCCCCTTGATCTCCACGGGCACGATCTCGGCCTTGAAGCGGCCTTCGTCCATCGCTGCAATGGCCTTGCGATGGCTGTTAAAGGCCCATTCATCCATGGCCTCGCGGCTAACGTGATATTCTTCAGCAATGAACTCGGCGGCGTTGCCCATGCCCCAATTTTCGAACGGATCCCATAAACCATCGTGGAGCAGCGCATCGGTGAGTTGGGCATGCCCAAAGCGCAGGTTGCCGGTGCGGCCATCTACCAGATAGGGAGTCCGGCTCATATTTTCCATGCCACCAGCGACATACAGCTGACCATCACCAGCGCGGATGGCCTGCGCTGCCAGCATGGCCGCCTTCAAACCGGAACCGCAGACTTTGTTGAGGGTGGTGGCACCCACCGATGCGGGCAGCCCGCCGAAAATGGCTGCCTGCCGGGCAGGATTTTGCCCCAGCCCCGCCGAAACCACATTACCCATATAGACTTCGTCAATTTGCGTCAAATCCGGGATGCCCGCCCGCGCGACGGCGGCTTCTACACAAATTGCGCCTAGCTTTGGGGCAGGCAGACCGCTCAGGCTGCCCTGAAAGCGTCCCGATGGCGTGCGCACAGCGCTCAGAATGACGGCTTCGTGTTGCTGATCTGACATAGATACAATCCTCCATAAGCTATGACTCCACTGGAAAAACTACCGTGTAGGTGTTCCCGCCGGAATATATGGGGGTGGTGGCGAAGCCA
>CALCSH010000261.1 GCA_937893815.1 uncultured Anaerolineae bacterium
CCGCCCCTTTATCTTAATTGGAGGTCCCTTTTCTGACAACATTTGCGCGCTCACCGCCTGGATTCCCCTGCTCCTCTGACGTAATTTGGGGTACACTTGTAACGATTCTTGCATGAACCTATATCAGGAGAGGAATATGAACCCTGCCCAATATCGTGACCTCAATACCTCCACTCGTGTGTTACTCGGCCCTGGCCCCAGCATGGTCGCGCCGCGGGTTCTTCGCGCGCTGGCTCAACCCCCGGTGGGCTACCTGGATCCAGAAATCCTGGCGCTGATGGATGAAGTTAAAGAGTTGCTGCGCTACGCCTTTCAAACGCAAAATGACCTGACTTTCCCGGTTTCGGGAACGGGGACAGCCGGGATGGAAACCGCCATTGCAAATTTTGTTGAACCGGGTGATGGCGTATTGACCGCGATCAGTGGCTTTTTTAGCG
This sequence comes from uncultured Anaerolineae bacterium, assembly GCA_937893815.1. Lineage (GTDB taxonomy): Bacteria > Chloroflexota > Anaerolineae > Anaerolineales > UBA11858 > NIOZ-UU35. Next base: position 438 of record CALCSH010000261.1, read on the forward strand.
ATAGACTAGCGGATATGGCCGGGCGATATGGCGCGCAGGTTACGCGGCTCGACCGCCCCTGGGGGGAGATCTTCACCCCCGAAGAAATTGATGCTGCACTTTCCAAAGGAAAATTCAAACTGGTTACACTGGTACACGGCGAGACATCCACCGGCACGCTACAAACACGTGTAGCCGAAATTGCCGAAGTTGTTCATAATCACGGCGCCTTGCTGATTCTCGATACCGTGGCCTCATTGGGTGGCGTGCCAATTGAAATCGACGCCTGGGATGTCGATATTTGCTATAGCGGCTCGCAGAAATGTCTTTCGGCGCCTCCCGGGTTGGCGCCTTTTACCGCCAACCCGCGCGCAATGGATGTGTTTGCTCAGCGCAAGACAAAAGTTGTTAATTGGTATCTGGATATCAGTGGCCTGTCACAGTATTGGGGCGATGCGCATAAATATCATCATACCGGGCCTATTAACATGTTTTATGCGCTGCGCGAAGCCCTGCGTATGTTGGCCGAGGAAGGCATTGAAAATCGCTGGGCGCGCCATCGATCGATGGCCGAAAACCTGTGGCAAGGCCTCGAAGCGCTGGGCCTGCCACCGCGCGTTCCACTGGAATACCGCTTGGCTTCGCTCACCACGCCGCAGCTTCCCGAAGGTATCGACGAAGCCGCCATTCGCCGCACATTGCTGAACGAGTACAATATCGAAATTGCGGGTGGGTTTGGCCCGCTGGCTGGCAAAATCTGGCGCATCGGACTAATGGGGCATAGTTGCCGCCGCGAGAATGTCACCTTGCTGTTGGCAGCATTGGGCGAGTTATTATAAAATGAGAACGCCGAAACACGGGTACGGATAAGGCTTCAACCCTGTCCGTGCCCGTGTTTCGGAAAACAACACATATGTCTCGTTGGATTGGTTTTCTCTTTGTTATTCTGGTGGGTGTCGCCCTGGGCCTGTTATATGGCTGGGTGGTGGACCCTGTGGAATTTATCGATACCACGCCTGACAGCCTGCGCGAAGATTATCGCGCCGACTATGTGCTTATGGTGGCTGAAATTTATCAGGCAGATCGCGATTCCGCTGCGGCTGTTACGCGCCTGACATTTCTGGCAAACGAAGAGCCGCTGGCAGCTATTCAAAACGCGGCGCGTTTTGCCACCGAAGTGAGCTATGCAACCAGTGATCTTGCCAAGATCGATGCGCTATTTGACGCGGTGATGGCCTGGTACGATAACCCCTTGGGGGACACGGCACCATGAGAGAGAAACGTGGTTCGTGGTATCTGCTTACCGGGTTGATTCTTGGTATTCTCATCGGTTTAGTGCTGGCCTGGATGTTGCCGCCAACTGCGGTATCCAATTCTGGGCCTAATTCGCTGCGCCAGGATTATAAAGATGCCTATCGCGCCCTGGTGGCGTTAGCCTTTGATGCTACCGGTGATCAAAAACGCGCCAATGCCCGTTTGGAATTACTGGGCGATGAAGATATTGCGGGCGTTTTAGCCGCACAAAGTCAGCGATATTTGGCGGAAGGTTATTCGTACACCGAAGCCCTGGCGCTGGCGCGTCTCTCGGCGGCGTTGGGGCAAGTTCCCGAACCGGCCCCACGCACACCTACCTCAATGCCCGAATTAATCGCTACAGCCACGCCGCCCGAAACCGTCGAAGATGGACTTCCTTCGGAGACAGTAAACCCGGATAGCACGGCAACCACCCTCGAGGAAGCAGGCGAACCCCTGCCCACCGAGACCGCCAGCATCACGCCATCGCCAACCCTCAGCCGCACGCCGATCCTCACGTTCACACCTTTACCCACTCTCACGGCTACGCCTACGCTTTCCCCGCCCTATGTGTTGCAAAATCAGGCGCTGGTTTGCGATCCCATACTGCAAAAATCGAATATCCAGATTGTGGTGACCAATGCCGCGGGCGAAGGGGTGCCCGGTGTGGAGGTGATTGTGCAGTGGACGGGTGGTGAAGAGCATTTTTACACCGGCCTGAAACCTGAAATGGGGCTGGGCTATGCCGATTTTGATATGACACCTGCACAAACCTATACGCTGCATATTGCCGAGGGGGGTGAGCCTGTGGCGTTATTTGTGCCCGAATGTGCCGAAACCAGCACACGATATTGGGGCGGCTGGCGGCTGATTTTCACGCATCCCTAGATCATGAAACATCATAACAGGCTCTTTTGGATCGCGGCGCTGACTCTTGTGGGGCTGGCAGCCGTTTTGATATGGGTATTCCTCCCGCAGTTAGGTGCAACCCCCGAAAGCAAAGCTCCGGGCACAAGTATCGGTTTTGGCTCGGATGCCGTGCGCGCTGAGATTGTTGCCATTATCGAAGAGGGTACGGTGCAAGTTGGCAATCTGGAGCAAAACTACCAACTGCTGCGCGTGGAGTTACTCGAAGGCGAGTGGGCCGGTACACAACTCGAAGTGGATTACGGAAAGCGCCAGACGCGCCCGGAAGGGCTGAATTTGGCTGTAGGGGATCGGGTGATCGTGACCGTGGGCAAAAGCCTCGATGGTTATGTGACGGCCTTTTTTTTGGATTTTGTGCGCACGCGCCCGATTGCAATTTTGTTTGTCACTTTTGTGGTGTTCAGCGTGGCGATCAGTGGTTGGAAGGGAGTACGCGGACTTTTGGGGATGGTGGTCAGCCTGGGGGTCATTTTGTTCTATATCATCCCGCAGATATTACAGGGCCGCGACCCGGTGTGGATTAGTGTTAGTGGGGCGTTTTTCTTGCTGGCCGTAACCTTGTACCTGGTCTATGGCTGGACATTAAAGACACACTCCGCTGTGCTGGGAACACTGCTTTCACTGATTCTTACTGCGCTGCTGGCGGGCTTCTTCGTTGACCTGACGCGCCTGACCGGTTTTGGCAGCGAAGATGCGCTCTTTTTGGTGCAGCAAGCACATGTACAGCTAAATTTACGCGGGTTGGTACTGGGGGGGATGTTGATTGGCGCGTTAGGCGTGCTGGATGATCTGGTGATTACGCAGGCCTCAGTGGTATTTG
>CALCSH010000262.1 GCA_937893815.1 uncultured Anaerolineae bacterium
CCATATATTCCGGCGGACATCTCCGTCATCGGCTTTTTGCAGTAGAGTCATATTTTCCTTGACTCGAAATTTTACAACTTCGCTGATAATGTCAAAAGGAATGGGTTTATCGTATGGGAATTTCACCGATCCTTTTCCTCCCTCATAATCAGAGAGAGCTTCTTTAAATCTCTCAACGCCTGTAGGTACTGGATAAAAGCCAAGATGTTTTTTATGGGCGGCAAAATGCACTAAATTTCCTTGAAGCGTAAAAGTCGGCATCTGATATTTGATCGCCTCTTCTGCGGCGGGTGCAGCGTCTCGAATGGTCGCTCTTACCTTTTCTAAAAGCGCTTGAATGTCTTCCGGAAAACTGGCAATATATTCATCGATATTTTTGGGGGGTGTTTTTGGAGATAACATTTTTAATCTGGATACTTTAATCTTGCGAGTTTAGCGTTCCTGGCTACACTGGGTAAAGCTCATCGCTCAATGAAGGCTGTACTTCTTGGGATAGCAATCGTTTGGTTTGGAACAAATCGTACGGGGAGCGAATCACCCCAGGGAGGGTGACCCTACAATTTTTCAGGCAGATTCTTGCATCTTTTTGTCTAGATACATCTTTGCATCGGCTTGCTTGAGGGCTTCTTTCAATGATCCACCTTCCTCGACAGTACTTATTCCTAAAGATAGGCTCAGTGCTAGCCCACCGATATTTCTATTTTGCAAGCGAATATTTTCCTTGATGCGCTGGATCGCTTTTTCTGCCTCCGCAGCATTGGCACCTGGAAGCAATACTGCAAACTCGTCTCCACCGATGCGAGCTACCACATCTTCGGTGCGGAAAGAATCTATCAGAGCCTGTGCGCAGCGTGTTAACATATCATCCCCGCTATCATGACCATAACGATCGTTAATTCCTTTTAAATTATCCAAGTCCGCCATTATGACGCTAATCGGGAACTGCCGCCCATATTCCAGCCGCGATATCTGCTCTTCAAAAAAAGCTCGATTATAAATACCAGTCAATGCGTCGTGTATGCTCAGATGAATTAGCTTCGATTCAGCTTTCTTTTGTTCCGTAATATCGTTCAGTGAAATAATTACCTTGGATAAATCATGTTCATGGCCGGGGACCACGGACCATTGTATGCTGACATCTATACGTTTGCCATCCAGCGTATGGTTGACTCCGATCCAGCTAAATTCCGTCAATCCTTCCCCCATTTTCACAAGCTCTTCTTGAAAATGGGGATAGCTCTCTTCATCGAAGATTGCCGCCAGATTATCAAACATTTCCATTTTATTTTTGGCGCCGAAAAGAGCCACTGTAGCTTTGTTAACATCCAGAATTTTAACTTGTTTGGCACAATGGGCTACAACTTCAGGGTGGGCTATCAGATAGGATCGTAAATCGGTAATTCCATCCTGTTTTAACGAATCTAGAATCAGCTTCGCTCCGGAGAAATCTTCTTCCCAAAGTGAAATGGGGGAATTTTCGAACAGGCCGTGGTAGCGATCATTGCTCCGTTGAAGCGCAACTTCCCCACGCTTGTATTCGATTGCCAGCGCCACCTGTGTTGAGACAAACTTGAAAAAGTTATAATTTTCCTGGTCGAATCGAATTTCATCCGAGTAGCTTTGCACCGCCATAACTCCGATTATGCGATCTTCCACTTTCAGGGGAGCACCCAACCAGTCCATGGGCTTCGTGCCAACCAGTTCAATTTCACCTTGCTGAACGAGGTTGGTAAACACTTCTGGCGTAACCAATTGTGGAGTGCCCGTCCGCATAACATATTCACTTAGACCGCGCCCAGGTTTTGCAGCAGGAGGCTGTTCATCACATTGATCCCTGTAGTAGGGATAATGAATCAGATCACTGGCCGGGTCATAGAAGGCAATATAAAAATTCTCCGCGGAGATCAGATCCCCTAAAATTTGATGGATTGCCGGGTAAAGAGCTTCAATACAATCAGTCGATATCACGGCTTGAGATATTCTGTAAATTGCATCTCGCACACGGTTTGACCGCTTATGCTCGGCGATTTCTTGTTCAAGTCCTTTATGGGTTTGTTGTAATTGGGCGGTCATTGTGTTGAATGCTTCGGCCAAGATACCCAATTCGTCCCGGCTGCGAACAGGGATGGGGCTGTCTAATTGACCCTGGGCAATTCTATCAGCCCCACTCATAAGGTCATCCACAGGGGATGTCAGATAGCGCGCCAGCCACCACCCAAGCAGAAATGTTAGCGGCACCGTAACCAGGAATGCGGACAAAGCAATCCACCGGACTTGCGCTTCCTCAACTAAAATCGCGCTTGCATCAATGTCAACGCCCAACACGCCGTCCAGATCTTGAAATTGGTCATAAATTGGCGCATAACCACTGAGATACGTCCCCGTGGAATCGGTATAAAATTGATCTTCGACAAGAGGCACAAAAATAGATGACAAGCCATTTGCGAGCTGGTCGTCGGTACGCGGATATTCCTGCCCAACCGAGGTTTGCACGCCTGGATCGATATTGACAACATATGCGATCCTACCATCTGGCAGTTGACGCAAGGTGTATATTCTAGCGATGATGTCGCTAGTTTCCTGGATGGATTTTAATCGAAGGGAAATAACACGGTAAAATGCTCCACTTTTATCTGCAGATGTACGAATTAATGCGTGGAAATCGCCGTCAACGAGCGGCGCGGCAAAGTTCAAAATGTCCTGTAGACGATCTTGTAGAGCCTGGCGCTGTGCGTTGCGTGACTGCCAGGCAAAACCAAACGTCATCGACCCGGACACTAGCAAAAACATAAACGAATACGCAAGTGTCCACTTCGTCGTCAGACTCCAGGCATTTTTTTTCTTATCCATACATTTCAAACCAAGCTTGCGGCCATCTTTTGGGGTGGAAAAACACATTCAATTTCCGGTATTAGCGGTCAGATATGGGCATCAACCAGATTGCTTTTAATTGATCGAAGGTGCCATTTTCTTTCATTTCTAGCAAGGCTTTGTTGACTTGGTCCAGTAATTCTTGATCTCCCGAATGAACGGCAATCCCTAGACCAACCTGCGACAGAAATTCAATTTCGCCAGAATCATTGGTGATAATCTGGAAATCGGCTTGCGTGTCCTTGATATAGGCGAGTGAGTTGAGGTAATCATTGAAGACAATGTCCACGCGCCCCACTTCTAAATCCAGAAATGAATCAAAAGTATCCTTATATTCCTTGCTCTCCAGACCGATACCTTGCGCCATTAAATCCTGCGCCAGAGCCGCGCCGGTAGCTCCGATTTTCACACCAACTTTTAAACCGGCCAGGTCCTGAACCGTCACAATGTGTGCTTGTAGGGCAGGTCGAGCTACCATCACCAATCCCGTGTTGAAGTAGGGTTCTGAAAAATCCACCTGCTCTTCACGCTCGGGGTTGATATACATGGCAGCGATCGTCATATCTACTTTGCGGTCATCCAAGGCTGGGATCAAATTGGCGAAGGGCATTTCGACCCAAACCAATTCAACGCCCAATTGGTCAGCAATATATTGGATAGTATCAATATCGAAGCCCATTAATTCGCCGGTATCGGGGTCACGATATTCGAACGGCTCGGTGATGGCTGTGCCCACGCGCATAATCCCGCGGGCCTGGATTTGAGCCAAACTATTTACGTTATCATCCAACAAGGGGAGAGGCGCTACCGATGTCTCAGTTGAATTTGCACGAAGGCGATCTGGGAGAACACAACCCGAAAATAATAATATCCAAATGCTAACAAACAAGAGATAGAAAAACACAACGATTTTTGATTTTATTAAACGAATCATTTTGTTTCAGGCTCCATAGCATCCCTCCTAATCCCTGGGCTTTCAGGTGACAAACGAACATTTTCTCAAGATACAACAGAAGGTTTCTATTCATGCGCTTGCTTCCATTATACCAACGCTTTCGTAGAGTGATGGAGACACTTCTGTGGCTCTTTAGGAACTGCCGTGAGAAACCCCAGATTCAGGGGATTCCCAGTGACCCATTTCCGTAGAAGGGAGAATATCAGGTAAAATGGAAAAGGCTCATTCGAATACTCACAATTCCCATGTGAGAGGCATCCAACATTCAATCACCCGACGTTGACTATTAGAGAAACGTCTTTGGAGGCGGCATCATTTCCGGGTATCCCGGTTCCACGCTACGGGGAGGCCAGTTGCATCCCGATGCTCCTCGGCCAAATTTTGCAACCGGCCATATTCAATCAACCACGTCGCAGATTTTCAAAACCAGGCATTGTTGCCTCAGGTATTCCAACTGCAGCACGCAGACATTCTGATCGAAGCTTTGGATCGATCCCTAGCAGCCCTCTAGCAAATACAACATCATGGAGAATGCAAAATGGATAAAACACGATTTCAAAATCGAGTCTGCCTGATCACCGGCGCGGGCAGCGAAACAGGCATAGGATACGCCGCGGCTCAAACTATCGGATTATCAGGAGCTAAAATCGCAATCACTTCCACCACGAAACGCATCGAGCAGCGTGCATCTACGTTGCGATCCCAGGGCATCGAAACCAAAGCCTATATTGCCGATTTAATCGACCGATCACAAGTGCATCATTTAGTGGAAACGATTTTGGCCGACTTTGGCCGGATAGATATACTGGTCAATAACGCGGGCATGGTGCAAGTAGGGCACGATGATTCATCCAGTGAAATGGCTGAAATGGCGTTCCAGGAGTGGGATACCAGTATCGCGCGCAACTTGCATACGTGCTTCAATGTCACGCGAGTTGTGCTGCCAATCATGATCCGCCAACAATATGGCCGCATCATCAACGTATCATCGGTCACCGGTCCGCGGGTGAGCAACCCCGGCGCGACATCGTACAGTGCGGCGAAAGCAGCCATGATCGGAATGAGTCGCAGCCTGGCGATCGAAGTCGCTACGAAAGGGATTCTCGTCAATAATGTGCTGCCAGGTTGGATTGCTACAGGTTCTCAAACGCCCGAAGAAGCCATTGCAGCCCAAAATACCCCCATGAAACGCGCCGGTTCACCCGGTGAGGTCGCAGATCTGATTGCTTATCTGGCATCCGATGAAGCGACCTATATCACAGGGCAAGAATTTATCGTGGATGGTGGCAACTGTTTGCAGGAATATAAGGGCCCGAGCGAGTTGTATTATTAGATCGCCAGTTCGAAAATTCATCGAGGGATTGTCATTCTATTGAACCCCCGTAATTGTGTTCATGCGGTAAATTGTCCAATGAGACAAAACAGGTTAGCATATCCAACTGTCCGGTCATTTTTTTACGACGACGAATAGCGAAAAAGCCCGCTGCGTTCCGTATCGGAAATTTCGATAAATTCTTTTTAGTGAACCTGGGAACCCTGCAATCGAACCCCACTCAGCCCTGACGTACCGATCACCACAGGCGCGGCGAGTCCGTCAATATTGATCACATCGCCAAGAATTTGTCCCGCATTGCTTCTGGAAATAGCAGCGACGAGTTCCATATCGGTCGCAGCAAATATTCATCGAGAGAGTTCTGAACCCGCCCAGCCCGTTGCTACCGCCAAGCATACGCGAATTTTTGCCATTAAATCTCCTTTATATCCAGTAATTGCTTTCTCGGTATAACCGCATCTCGATGATATATCGGCTCTTTGGGAACTGCCGTGAGAAACCTGATATATATCCTGTTCGCTGACGTAGCAAGACTCAACTTAAGGTAGCTGGTGCTGTAGTGGACTCCATAAACTGGATTCACGTCACCGACTAGTTTCGTTGGCACACATCCGCACGAGAATAGATATGCGATCGACCTCGCTTCCCTACCCAGTCGATTTCACCGATCTCCCGAAGACAGTAGGCCATTTTTTGTGCCAACCTGCGCGGGATGTCGATGGCTTGTGCCAGATCCAGGGTAGTAAATTCAGCGGGGATGTCCGCAGGCAACAGGTTGCTTAAATCCGATGGTTTTTCAAATATACGTTGCGCGACTACGCCCAACATACGCCGCTCGACCGTCACCCAACCATCCTTGCGCCCACGTTTTTTGCACACAAAACGGCGCACTTCTTCCTCTTGAACCAGCACAACTTCCAGAGAAAAATTGTCTTCCAGGAGCAATCGGGGAAAGCTCACCAGCTCACTAAATATCGCTTCAACCCGCCCCCGTTTGGGCGATTTGCGGTATTGGGGTTGCTCGGTGCCTTGTTGGGGCAGTTTAAGAATCCACTTTTCAGCCGCCACCGGATAAACCAGCCGTACAGGATAGCGTCTCACCAATTCGCTCAACTTGCGTTTGACGTTTGAAAAGTTCCCGGTCTGGATTTCGATCAAGCAATCGTCCTGAACCAGGTCAATCACGTAACCATCCGTCGATACTTCCACCTGATCGTCTGGTCTGGCGTAATATGCTTTCAGTGCCGCGTGCAAGGGTTGTTCATTAAGTTCACCAATCGGGGGCATAGGTTCTTTCAATCCATCAAACGTTGACCATTCTTTGGCAGCGGCAGATGTCCACCCTTCTCGACAACGTGGTGCGAGCTAATGTTACGGTATCGAAATTCGCCAATCATTAAGCGGCCTTAGCTCTCCGTCCACATGGTAATACAATTCCGCCCTGCTTTCTTCGAAGTATACATCATCGCATCGGCATGCGAGAGTATGCTATCAAAATTTTGCATGGCATGCGGAGTGTCAGGGGTGAATATAACGCCCCCAACAGAAATTGTCACGAAAATCGAATTAGAGGCGCCGTCCAATTGAACAGGTGTCCCGCCAATCGCTTCTCGAATTTTCTCTGCCACAACTTCCGCTTCGAGCTTGCCAGTTTCTGGTAGTAAAATGACAAACTCCTCCCCGCCATATCGCCCCAATAAATCGACTGAGCGCAAACTCTCCTGACAGCGGTGAGCAACTTCTCTTAAAACTTCATCGCCGCACAGGTGTCCATGGGTATCGTTAATTTGCTTGAAGTGGTCTAGATCAAACATAATCACTGTATAGGAATGAAAATAGCGCAACGCTCGTTGATGTTCCTGAGCAGCCAGGGTCATAAAAGTTCGCCGATTAAGCAGCCCGGTTAAGCCATCCCGAGTGGCAAGAATTTCCAATGCAACAGCATCATTTTTCTGCTGGGTGATATCCGTCAACAACAATAAATAACCCAGCAACCGTTGGAATCGGTTGTGTATCAAGGTTACTCGAATACGAAAATATCGCGCACCCTCTTCTCCCGGCAAAACCCGATCGGCGATATTTTCTTTATCCAGGTTAAGATCAGCCAGTGGGGGGCACAGAGTTTGCAGCGGCAGGCCTAACAATCCGAATGAATCGACTCCAATCAGTTTCTTAGCCGCCGGATTCATCTCCAGTAATTGCGTTTGTGGATCTAGCACCACCACACCAATCCCCATGCTCTGGAAAACCTGGGAATATGCCACCGGCATAATCGCCAGTAGATTAAAGCGGAACAAGGCCACGCCAAAAATCAAGGCCGAAACGAGAAATAATAGGATAACTTCATCTAACTGGGGAATAAGATCAAGGCCAAAGCCATCTAAAGCTATCCGCCCTAATAAAGGAACCAGGCCACCAATTGCCATCAGCATGGCTTGCCTTTGATGGATGGGCGGTACCGCTAGCCGAAATCGCACATACAACCATGCGCTGATGATGATCAACAGATATGAACAAGCAACATAAAACCAGAAATACCAACCGTGTGTGACCTGTTCTTCAAGCAGGCCAGGTTCAATCCACACCTTTCCCCACATCCAGGTTTGCCAATCACTGGTAAAGACCACCCCTAATGTGATGAGGTAGAAGCTCCCAAAGCCAGCGTTCGCCCAGCGCGTCCATCTGCCTTCGTTTTGCGTGAATTGCAGAGAAAAAACCAGCCAGATGAGTGGGGCACTGACACTACCGATGTATTTAAATCGCAACCAAAAGATTTTTCCGGCCAGTTCCTGACTGGCCAGCCCCAAAATATAGCAGACTGTCCACACCATCAAAGTCAGCATGAGCAAGGCAAAGGTGCGGGCTTGGGGTTCTTGTCGGCGGCGTGCCGCATAGATGCCCAGCAAAACGAGACATCCAAGGGAAATTAATAACGGCAATAACCAGGGCGAGTATGCGTAGGTCATGTGGCTGTATCATCATATTTTCGAGAATACAGAAACTGGAATAACGAGAAGTATAACATGCTACAACTTGCCAATGTCTTCATCCCAAAGGTCAGGATGGCTATCGATGAATTCGGCCATCATTTGTTTGCAAGCATCCAAATCGAGATCAATGACTTCAACACCATGTTGCTCCATAAATTTACGCGCCCCTGGAAAAGTCTGTGATTCACCGGCAATTACCTTTTTAATACCAAACTGCACCACTGCGCCAGCACAAAGATAGCAGGGCATTAGGGTAGAGTACAACACCATATCCTGATAGGAGCCAACCCTGCCAGCATCCTGCAAACAATGGATTTCAGCGTGCATGATCGGATTATTCTCTTGAACGCGCTGATTGTGTCCACGTCCACAGATTTGGTCATCTTTTACTAATATAGAGCCAATCGGAATGCCGCCCTCACGTAATCCCTTGCGAGCCTCTTCGAGGGCATGCTTCATAAATTCATCCATATTTCCATCCAATTTATTATCTGGCATCAGTTCTTGTTGGGTCTCTGAGATTTCGCAAGGTAAAGCCCAGATTTGGGGGTGTGGCGGGT
>CALCSH010000263.1 GCA_937893815.1 uncultured Anaerolineae bacterium
ACCCCCATATATTCCGGCGGGAACACCTGCACGGTAGTTTTTTCAGTGGAGTCAAGTTTATTATAAACCAATTCAGCCACAGCCTTCATTGGCCGCGGGAGAATCGTTGTGGATAAGCGAAAACCATATTCCTAAAAAACAAGCCCCTGCCCTCTGTAATTTTTCCCTTGCATGCTCCTATTCAGCACAACGTCACTCCATAACAACCTGCACAAGCCATACTATAAACTTCTTCTATAGGTGCCGATTGAATTTCCTTATATCACTTGTGACAAACCGTACTAACCCACGGGCGACGAAAGCGCTATATATAGAACAGTCTCGCAATTAAGCAATTTGTTAATTGTTTTTCGAGAAATCGGATGGATGCTGAACTCAAACAATTAGCCCGTAAAAGAGCTTCATTTTGCAGCATTTTCGGCAATACGCGCCGCGTACTGATCGCGTGGACGCTCGGCGAGGAGGAAATGTCCGTAGGTACCATCGCAAAAAGGCTACAAATTTCGCTGCAAAACACATCTCAACATTTACGCTTGATGAAAGACAATGGCATTTTAACGGCCCGAAGAGATGGAAAAACAATTTACTATCGCATTGCCAGCAATGATCTTTCCGATCTTTGCCCAATTATATTTCAAACACAGCTACCCAAAAGGAGCCCCACAATGACAGATCTATCCACACTTGAAGTCGCAAAAGTCGTTGATGCCCGCGCGATGGCCTGCCCCGGCCCTCTGCTGGAAGCCAAGAAGAGCATTGGCAGTGTAAAAACCAATGAAGTGCTGGAAATCTGGGCTGGCGACCCCAATACCAAGAATGATATGCCTCGCTGGTGCCAGAAAGTTGGGCACGAATACATCGGCGATCTACAAGCGGATGGCTATGAACGGTTATTTATTCGCCGCAAAAAGTAAGCCGTCAGCGCGAGAAGGGATACTCCTATGCCAACCATTCCAGAGACTCAGAGACCGAAAATACTCATCCTGGCGACACTATCAGGCGGCTATGCGGGCGCTGATTCTGTCGGCCAACTCCATGCAGATTACCCCACCAATACCTATATCTTGCCTGTCATCTGTCCCTGTATGTTCCCCGAACAGTTCTACTTGCGAACCTTCGAGCGCGGTATTGACGGCATCTTGGTGATGTATAGCGGAACTGATAGCCCGTATCGGGGTGGGCCAGAACGCGCGGCCAAGCTAATCAACCAAACCTACCCATTGATGAAAGAACTCGGCCTGGATACACGCCGTCTCAAACTGGCTGCCATTTGCACAGTATGCACCAAACCCTTCTTAAAAGAAGTTCAGCAAATGGAAACCCTTCTCGAAGGAATTGGCTATGCCAAAAAAGAAATCGCGGCCCACGCTGCGAAACAACCCCAAGCAGCTTGAAAAGAGAGAGGAGTAAACCCTTGAATACCATTCAAGTTGATGCAATGATAGTGGGCGGCGGAATTTCCGGGATGCAGGCGGCACTCGACATCGCCAACCAGGGCTATCAAGTTGCCCTGGTAGAGCGTGATGCCAGCATCGGTGGGAAAATGATTGCCCTGAGCAAAGTCTTTCCCACGTTGGATTGTTGTAGCTGCATCACCACCCCGAAAATGTCAGCCGTTGCTCATCACGAGAATATTCAGCTATTCACCTATTGCGAAATACAGTCGATGGGCGAAATCGGTGATGGTTATCTAGCCGAAGTGCTTAAAAAACCCCGCTATCTGGATGAAAACGCCTGTACTGGTTGTCGGCAATGCGAATACGCCTGCCCGATCTATGTAGAAAATAGCTTCGATTTAAATATGGGGGCAACCAAAGCTGTGCGCGTGCCATTTTCCACCTCGGTGCCACAAATTGCCGTGCTGGATATCGAAGCATGTATTCTATGCGGTAAATGCGAAAAAGAATGCCCGGTAGGTTGCATTGATTTCAGCCAGCAGCCGGAAATTTTCAGTATTGAAACTACTACAGTTGTATTGGCGACGGGCTTCGAAATCACTCCCCGCAATGCCAAAAAAGAATACAACGCTGAACATTTCCCCAACGTCATTGATGGTTTGATGATGGAGCGCTTGCTGGCTCCCACAGGCCCTTATGGGCGTGTATTGCGTCCAGGCGACGGCAAAGAGCCGGAATCGATTGCCTATATTCAATGCGCTGGCTCGCGCGACGACACCCTGGGCGTGGAATACTGCTCCCGGGTGTGCTGCATGTACGCCATCAAGCAGGCAATGTTGATCTCCGGGTCGCTGCCGCTGGCTGATATCACCATCTACTATATGGATATTCGTTCCTTCGGCAAAGGCTACGAACAATTCTATCAAAACGCAAAGGCGATGGGGGTAGAGTTCGTCAAAGGCAAGGTGGCACTAATTTCACAAGATGAACATCAGAATCCCATACTCAAACTAGAATTAATCGATGAAGGCTCACAAATCGTCAAGCGAGAACACGATCTGGTAGTGCTCTCCGTGGGGCTATTGCCCGCATACAATCCCCTTCCGGTTTACCGTATCCCTGTGGGGGAGGATGGCTTCGTATTCATTCCGAATGCCAACATCGCTCCAACGGTGACCAATCAACCGGGAATTTTTGCCACGGGCACCGCCATTTCACCGATGGATATTGTTGACAGCGTGGTGATGGCCGGAGCCGCCGCAGCCGAAACCGCCGCTTTCATCGAGGAGCAGGCACACGGTCGTATCACCTCAATCAATAAGATTATGGAGGCTGTCCATGCCTGAGAACAAAGACGAAGAAATCCGCATTGGCGTGTATACCTGCTATTGCGGTGGCAATATCAGTCATGTTGTGGATTGTGAACGGGTTGCCAAAACCCTCAAAGAATTCCGCAACGTAGTTGTCTCACGCACGGATATGTCGATGTGTTCCGATGCCGGGCAATCCATGATCGAGGCGGATATTCGCGAGCGCGGTGTAAATCGGGTGGTGATTGGCGCATGTGCTCCATCCCTGCATGAGCAAACATTTCGCGGCACCGTTGCGCGCGCTGGCCTCAACCCCTATCTGTATCACCATGTCGGCCTGCGCGAACAAGATAGCTGGGTACATGCCTGCGACTGCGAAGGAGCTACCTGCAAAGCGATGCGCCTGATGTTGGCTGGCGTGGCCAAAGCGCGCCATCTTGAGCCGCTGGAATCCATCTGCCTGGAGGCAGAGCAACATGCCCTGGTGATTGGCGGTGGAGTGGCCGGTTTGCGTTCCGCATTGGATATCGCTCGCCGCGGGCTGCGGGTCAGCTTGATCGAGAAGTCGCCCTTTTTGGGAGGGCGTATGGCGCAATTGGAAACCTTATTCCCAACAAAAGAGAATGCGCGTCAAGCGCTGAGCGGACTCATCCGGCAGGTGGCACAGCACCCCAACATTACCCTGTTCACCCAGGCAGAACTCGTCAATATTTCCGGCTATGTAGGAGATTACCATGTACAAATCTGCCAGCAATCGCGCGGCGTTAGCGATGATAACGCTACAGCCCTCATGGCAGCTTGCAGGCAAGAAGTTTCCGATGAGTTTAACTACGGCCTGACACCGCGCAAAGTGATCTATCGCGCCTATCCAGGCTGCTTCCCATCCACCCCGGCGGTCGATTGGGAGAAC
>CALCSH010000264.1 GCA_937893815.1 uncultured Anaerolineae bacterium
CGGCGTTCTCTGCGCACTCTGCGGTGAAAATGTCTTTTTGCAGTGGAGTCATATCTGCGATATAACTATTCTGTGACACTGCCCCGCAATCATAAACTCAGTATAGTGTAAAGCAAGCCGTTCGTCAATTTTCAATCGCCCACTTGGTGCGGAATTCTACTATGGCCAGGGGATGCTGACTGGTTCTGAATAACCATGTTTCTCGGCAACGTAAACGATACCAGTGGAGGGCTGAGCGCAGTCGGGTTCATCGGTGAGTGTGATGCTGTTCTGGTCGGTTTGGAGGGCGCTCCAGAAGTAAGCCCTATTTTGACACAGGTAAACCTCCAGGAGATAACCGCGGCGATCTTCACCGGAGATATAGTTGGCCGCTGCCCAGCCAATGGTGACCTGGTCACCATCTCGGGTGGCGCTGACGATCTCCGGCGGGCGGGCGAAACCAGATTTTGGTAATCGTGATTCAACAACCGGCGCGGATTTTACATCCCCTTGAAATTCGAATAGCGAAGCAGCCGACCAGCAATGCCGGTCGAGGTTTTCGGGTTGCACCCAGACCCAGGTGCTGAATGAATTCCGCCCATCGATGCGTACATTGTCACCCTGATTGAGTTCATGCGAATATAGGTATGCTTTCCCCGGCCCATAGCGGCAAAATCCGCGCTCCACGATCACCATGCCGGACAGGCCTTCGGGTGTGGGGGGCGGTGTGTTACTGGGCCTTGTAGTCGCGGTGGGTGTGAATGTGGACGTTGATGTGATCGTGGGAGATGGGGAGTGCGTCGGTGTCGCTGTGAGGGGAGGGGTGAGCGTTGCGGTGGGTGTTTGGGTAGCGCATGGGGCTGGCGTGATCAGGAACACAAGCGATAGCGTATTACAAGCCTCGGCAACAAAAAAGATTGTGAGTGTCATCCAGCAAACCAACCATATTTTGCGAGATTGCGGGAATAACGAGTTCATAGATTTATGAAATTGAGCTTTTCTCTGTGCAAGTCGCAACCTGGTTGCGCCCGGCTTGTTTGGCCAAATATAGCGCCTGATCGGCCTTATCGATCAACTTGTGGATGCTCCTTCGATCAGCGAATACCCCCTCTGTGAAGCGATGTTCAACAGTAGGTATATCACATAATTATGACACAATTGTAGCAGATGTTCCTAATTGTGCAAATTTACAAACGTCCTTCATTCCTCACAAACGAACATATCCGAAAGGGTTGAAACTGGTAAAATTCAGCTCATGGATACAATAATTATTGTTGGTGGTGGATTGGCGGGTAGCGAAGCGGCCTGGCAGGCGGCTCAGCGTGGCGTGCAAGTTCAATTGTACGAGATGCGGCCCCGGCTCGAAACGGGTGCCCATACCGGGGGCGATCTTGCCGAATTGGTTTGTTCTAATTCACTCGGTTCCAATCTGGATGACCGCGCGCCGGGTGTGCTCAAAAATGAACTGCGCCGCATGGATTCGCTGTTAATCGCCTGCGCCGATCAAACGGCTGTTCCGGCTGGTGGCGCCTTGGCCGTGGATCGCGATCAATTTGCTGCACTGGTGACTCAACGCCTGATGCAGCACAAGAATATCGAAATCATCCGCGAAGAAATCTCCTCCATACCCGAGCGGCCAGCCATCATCGCCTCCGGGCCGCTAACTTCCAGTGCGCTTTCAGAAGCGCTGGCGGCGCTCACAGGCCAGGAGCATCTCTATTTTTTCGACGCGATTGCACCGATCATTGAGCTTGATTCGATCAATATGCAGGTCGCCTATCGCGCCTCGCGTTACGGACGCGGCGAGCAGGAGGATGGCGACTATATCAACTGCCCGCTCAACGAAAACGAATATCAGGCTTTTGTTGAAGCATTGCGCACAGCGGAACGCATCGTCTTGAAGTCATTTGAAGCCGAGTTGAAAGATGGCGTACAGGCCGGAATGCATACTTTCTTTGAAGGCTGTTTGCCGGTGGAAATCTTGGCCCAACGCGGCCAGGAAACCTTGGCATTCGGCCCGCTGCGCCCGGTGGGCCTGCTGGATCCTCGAACCGGCAAACGCCCTCACGCGGTTGTCCAGCTTCGACAGGATAATCTCGCCGGATCGCTCTACAATATGGTCGGCTTTCAGACAAATCTGACATTTTCGGAACAGCGTCGCGTGCTGTGTATGATTCCGGGCCTGGAAAACGCTGAATTTGCGCGGTATGGTCAAATGCACCGCAACACGTTTATTTTCTCCCCGGCCTTGCTGCGCCCTACGCTGCAATTTCAGCAACGCGACGATCTATTGTTCGCCGGGCAAATCACCGGGGTGGAGGGCTACGCCGGGAATATCGCTACCGGCCTGCTGGCGGGCTGGAACGCCGCGCGCCTGCTAAATGGTCAGCACACCCTGGAACTGCCCCAGGAAACCATGCTGGGCGCGCTGTGTCACTATATTACCCATGCCAGTGCCTCCGATTTTCAGCCGATGAAAGCGAATTTTGGTTTAATGCCCGAGCTGCAATCCACGGGAAACGGACGCCGTAATAAGCGTCAGCGCATGCAGCTTTATGCGGAACGCGCCCTCGAATCTTTGGAATCATT
>CALCSH010000265.1 GCA_937893815.1 uncultured Anaerolineae bacterium
GCCGCCAAGAGGCCCATCACCCATGAAGCCCACATCAGGCCGCGCCGACCAATACGATCAGCCAGATACCCGGCGGGGATATGAACAACCCCCATGGCGATACCAACGGCCCCCAAAATCGCGCCGATTTCAATGGATGATGCACCAAACTCTTTTAGATACAACGGTTGAAATATAAAATAAGCGCCCTCTCCAACTCCCCAGGTGAAGAGGGCCATGGATATGATAATCAGATCTCTATTCATTATGGGTACAAAAAGCCCCCGAAAATGCCATCCGTTAATGGCGCGGTTTGATTAGCTCCCAAAGCCAGGTCACGTTCGGATGCTGGATCCGGCACCCACTTCACAATACTCGGCGCATCCAGCCCGGGCAGGCCCACTTCCAGCAACAGCATGTGATTGGCCAACCATCCAACCGGTCGCACATACGTGGGGATCACCCCCCCGGCAAGCCCGTGAAGAACGGCATTTTCGGCATCAATCACAAGCGTGCCATCGGCGCGAGCGACGCGCAGCCGCATTTGGGCTTCCATGCCGGATGAGCCAGAAGCCTCCAGCCAGGCGATATGTTGATTATCTGGCGCAAATGAGACCATTCCACCCCCCAGATTGCTGCTGCCATTGAAGGGGATATTCATTTCCTGGCAATTGAGTTGATTCCGTATGGTCAGGCTGTTTCCTGGCCCCCCAGGTTGCCCACCCATTCCGGGTAGATAAGCGAACTGAGTTTGATCTGGCGAAATGCCTGCCAGACGGTCTGTAAAAGGAAGATATTCGGTTGTTTGGCCGCTGAAGAAATCGAAGTAGTATAGGCCATTATAGGGAGCAAAATTGATATTTCCGACACCCCACATTGAGAGTGTATACCACACACCTTGCCCGATGCCTTCTTCGGTATGTACGGCCAACGGGAAGATGACAAAGCCATCGCCCTCGGAACGCGTCAGCATGGGTTGCGCGCCATTGATCGCTTCGGCATCTCCGGCGTAGAGTTCGCTTACCCAGCCTCCCGCGTCAGGCAACAGATCAATATTGCTCGTGCTGAAGGCCAGTTGCGAAGAGCCTTCGGCGCCGATCAGCGTCACCAAATTGGAGAGCGGCCGTAGGGGGCGTACAGTATCACTATCGCTAGATTTGAGGGTGCCGTTATTTTCGAGGCTGTAATAAACCAGCATCAGCGGTGACAGTCCGGCAGTATAGCCTCCTCCCAGGTGAATCTGATCGGGGGACAACCAGGTCATACCGGGCGTCTGCTTGCTGCCCAGGGGAACGCCGTCGGTATTGTAGAAAGCCACACCCAACGTATTGATACTGGCCGCAAATCCGATCGGCAGCGGCAAAATCTGCGCGCCGGGGTGCGTGGGTTCGCAGGCCGGTGACGCAATCGTTGGTTCCGGTGAGGCAGGCGCATCGGTCGCCGGAATTGTGGGAGAAGGTTGCTCGTTTTGTGCCACCGTAGCCGGGAGTGATGGTGGCGTTTCCAACGCGGTGACAGTTTCTGCCACAGCCGTCTCAAATTGGTCAGGAGCCAGCGTGCTGTTCACCGGGGCCGTGCTGCCACAAGCCAGATCGATGATGAGCAGTGCCAGAAGAGCGAGAAAGAAAGTTGGTTTTTTCATAGGATCATAACAAATTGCTGTAGCCATCAACAGAAGGTTGAACAAGTTCGGCGCAGAGCTTTATTTTCAAGAGGAAGCCGGAAATCAGGCAGAATAATGGCTTCATGGTTTCCACTTTGAAATTCGATGTTCACGGTATGGGGCAGAAGCATTCTGAGCCTTCGGAGAATGCCTTGCTTAGGCTCAAACAGACGCAGTTGTTGGTTAGGTTGCACTCACGCGGTGGATGAAAGCTTCAGCGGCTTCGAAAACCTGCTGCCTGGCGGCATCTCGGGTGAGTACATGTCCGCTATTCTCCAACCAGAGCATTCTTTTATCGGTTGTGCTCAGGGCGGCATAGATTTTTGGCATACTTTCTGGGCTAACGCCGCCATCCTGGCGGGAATGCATTAGCAAAGTTGGCACATTCACCGCAGAAAGGGCAGTGCGCATTTCGGCCAGCAAATCATTCAATTCAAGCAATGAGCGCGTGGGGTAGGCGCCATAGCTTGTGTGTACGGCCTCGGCTTCATGGTCTATCCAGTCCGATTCGCCTTGACGCATAGCGATGGGTTGTATCCGGTGCAGCAATCGCAAAAAGCGCAGACATGGATCTGGCGGTAATGCATAGGGCGTTGACATAGCGACTACGCCTCTGACAGGTCTCAGCGTGGAAAAAAGCAGTGAAAGCACGCCGCCCATCGAAAGCCCCAGAACAAAGGTTTGGGGGCAGATTCGGCTCAGGATGTGCCAGCCATCTTCAACAGAGGCCAGCCAGTCCTGCCAGCGGGTGCGTATCATATCTTCGAGCGAAGTAGCATGCCCGGCCAGACGAATCCCCAAGACGGTTATGCCTCTTTGGGCTAAATACTCACCCATCCAGCGCATTTCTTTCGGCGTCCCGGTGAAACCGTGAATCAGCAGGCAGCCAATTTCGCCGCCAGGAATGAAGAAAGGCTCGGCAGATGGAATGATCGGATTGTCCATAACTAACTCTCCAGTATTTTAAGTTGTCGTGGCAATGATGACAGACTTTCGATTCCTCCCGTTGTAACCACGACATCATCCTCGATGCGCACGCCGCCGCGCCCCGGGAGATAGATACCCGGCTCGATGGTGAAACTCATGCCGATTTCCAGAATTTGGGTATTGTCGCCACGGATATAAGGCTCTTCGTGGCCTTCGAGACCCAACCCGTGGCCGGTACGGTGGGTGAAATATTGCCCATATCCGGCTTCTTCAATGACGGCACGCGTGGCCTGATCGATTTCGCTCGCTGTTAGACCAGCCCGGGCAATTTCGCGCCCGGCGGTATTGGCTTGCAACACAATATCGGCGATATGAGCGAATTCGGGTTCCACTGGCCCAATGCCGAAGGTACGCGTGATGTCGGAGAAGTAGCCATCAACATTGGCGCCCCAATCGATAACTAGCAAGTCCCCGGCCTGGAGGGGGCGGTCACTAGGCGAGGCATGCGGATTGGCACTATTCGGCCCGCCGGAGACGATTGGCGAGAATGGCATTTGGGAATCGGAGCCGTGGCGCAGCAATTGCAAGGTGAGTTCGGTGGCAATCTGACGCTCAGTAATTCCGGGTTTGACGGAGGGCAGGGTGGCCAAAAGCGCGTTCTGGGCGATTTCTGCGGCTTTTCGCATGGCATTTACTTCGGCGGCGTCTTTCTTCATGCGTAGTGCCGATACACAGCTTTCCCCGGGAACGAATTTGGCCTGGGGGGCAGCTTTCTGTAGAAAATTCAATTCCAGTACGCGTAGCGCACGCGGCTCTATGCCAATGCGGGCGTTCTCCAGGCCTGCCGCCAGAATGGCGCTTTTGAAGGATTCGACCCATTGGATGGGATTCTCGCCGTATGGGAAAGCCTGCACCTCATAATCCAGTCCCTCAAGTTTTAGAGTTTCCAGTTCGGGCAGAACGACCACCGGTTGATGATTCTGGCTAAAGAATACCACCACCGGGCGTTCGCTCATATGGAAGTGCAACCCGGTCAGATACGGCAAACTGGGGCCAGGATTAAGTACGAGCGCGTCCAGGTTATGCTTTCGTAATTCTTCACTCAGCAATTGGTGTCTTTTTGGATGGATTGAATTCTTCGTGGCGGACATGATTTCTCCAATGATTTATTATTGATACACACGGCAAAGAATGCTTCCCTAAAATAGGGGTGTGCGGGTGGGGCAAAGCCTCCCGCACACCCCTATTTTAGGGAAACCTGCGTTAGCGCAAT
>CALCSH010000266.1 GCA_937893815.1 uncultured Anaerolineae bacterium
CCATATATTCCGGCGGACATCTCCGTCATCGGCTTTTTGCAGTAGAGTCAAAATACAAACAGTTAATGACAACGTTTGTATTTTAGTCCAACTCTGTGATGTGTCAACCATTATATTAGTTACATATGTCCTATTTTCGCATTAATTATACTGTTTATTGTGTTCAATGAACCATATTTTGGTTAATGGGTTTCGGGGGTAGTTCTTGAAACCTCACAGCGAAGAGAATGATCGCCTCAAAATGCTTCCGGATAAAAACACAAAATATTGTGCTTTTTAGGTTGATTTGATATGATAAGGGTTATGTAGTTCATCAAAAACATTTCGTTTTTTCTTTGCAGCGCGTAACTCCTGTTAATTCAAAATCTTCACCAATGCTATTCGAAATTCATCTGACGTAGGCGGCCGAAATGAGCAAAGCAACCTCCCCTGGGGGCAGACTCCGAAACTTGCGCACCGAACGAAATCTATCGCAACGTGCCTTGGCTCAACTGGCGGGAATATCAACAAATTCCATCAGTTTGATCGAACGCGAAGAAATATCACCCAGTGTGGCTACCCTGCAAAGTTTAGCCGCGGCCCTTAATATACGCATGAGTTTCTTTTTCGAGGATGAAGATGAACAAAAAGTACTCCATGCGAAAGCTGCTACACGCCCATCCCTGAATAGTCAGGGAGTGTATATCGAAAGCACGGGGGGACGCATTCCAGATCAGGAGATGGAGCCTTTCTTGATTCAACTGGCGCCGAATACAAGCAGCGGTGAGCGGCAGGTTATCCATACCGGACACGAGATTGTCTATTGCTTAAAGGGGAAATTTGAATATTTTATTGACGGGGATAGTTATTTTATCGAGAAGGGTGATTTTCTGCTTTTTGAGGCAAATTTACCGCATCTGTGGCGCAACCCCTTCGATGCGCCAGCCGAGTTCATCTTAATTTTGCAAACCCCCGGTGCAACACTCGACCCAGTTAAACGTCATTTTGTGGAGTACCCATCTATCCCGCATATAGGGTGACCGGAGCAACCCACGGGGGCTCAAGCGCAAAAGCAGTCGCCCGGCATGGGTGACTTTTTGTTTTGGTTCTCATTGCAACGAAATTTCGACGTCAATTTGATCTATCAGAATATCGGGGATAGCCCACCCTTTTTGATCCATCAGTTCGATGAAGGCGCGCCGAAATAAAAGCTTCACATTCACGGTGACTGCGCAAGCCTCACACGCTTGCGATGTATTAAAACGATAGGTTGTGGTATCACTTGCCATGGCTGGAATGCGATTGTCACTGAGTATGCGCGTCGGATTCCAGTAAGCGCCTGTCGGCGAAACCTCTGTCCACATCTCTTGCAAGATTTTGGCGTAGGCCGTGCCAGGAACACCACTATAATATCCATCCTCGGTATTCCCCTCACCACCCCAAACGGGAATGGTAGGGCCATCCTTCAGGGGTAAAAAATCCCCATCGGAATCAGTGACTGCTACCAAAACGATCAACTGCCGCAAAGGGCTATCCGTGGGGATGTGATGGCCCGTTCTATCATTAGTGATGGTCACGGTGACGGCCAACTGGTCATCATCTAGATCGGTTGAAACTGCCATGGAAACGGCATTCTGGAGTAATTCTTCATCGCTGGCACCTGGCATCCGGTGGCTGTAGATTGTTTCCGAAGCGCGTTGCAAACCACCTTTATCGGGGCGTACAAAGTGGCTCACACCCCGGCGCGGCATGTGGCAATCCTGGCAGGTTTTACCGGTTTCAGGATCGCTGTAAACACTCTCCAGCCATTCCCCATAAGAATTGTATATAACTGTATCCCAAAAAGTTCCAAAGTGACACGGTGCGCAGAATTGGCTTTGCTGCTGCAACGGGGAATAAGTATCTTCGCCCGGGGCGACATCGTCAAATGGCCCGGTGAAAAAATTGTGTCCTTCGGGAGGGCGACGGAATTCGAAGGAGAGCACTCCCGGCATATTGGCATAAGGCAGATCACTTTCGTCCAGGTGGACATTCCAAATTTTGTGGCAAAAATCACAGGGAATGCCTTCGGCGGGAACGCCGCTGACGGTAGTGGGGTTCACTCCATAGGGGTCATTGACCGATGCTGCCGGGGTGTGACAAGCGGCACAGTTCCCCGCCGTTGCGGGGAAGTCAAGTTTGTAACCGGGGCCGTAGTAGGGTTGGGCCGGGTCAGGCGGCAAAGGGAAGGAGCCATAATCGCGACTGGTGCCGTAACGTGTGGGCGGACTTTGCTCCCCAGCCATATCCTGCCCCAAGTACATGGTCAAGAAGCGCGGGTTGGTAGCTGCTTGGGCGTGAGCGTCGAGCAACCATTCGTCAACGGGAAGAGAATTCGCCCACTCCCCCGGCCCATCTTCTCCCGTCTGGAGAGATGCGTCGCTGGCGTGGCATTCGGAGCAACCCTGATTCTCTCCTTCGCCTGGGTGATAGGTCGAGGGCAGCCATTTGTATTCAGGGTTATCTTCCACCGTATGGGCTTCTAGCTGTATTTCGATGTCTTCTCCCGGAAGCGCAATCACTCCGGCAATATAGTAACCCGATGCCCAGGCGGTGATGAAAACTGGTTCTCCAGGCTGCAAACCTGCCAACTGAAATCGACCTTGTTCATCGGTGGTGGTGCTGTTTTCAGTAGCCTGTACACGCACAATTGCATTCGATATTTGGCTATGCGCATCGATCACAACTCCGCTGATCGTGGTATTCGCTTGAGCGGCTGCGGAGCCAGAGCACAAGAGTAGAATTACAAGTACAGGAATGACAACCCGCTTCCATTCAAACATTATTATCTCCGGGGCGAGCCTAAACGAAAAACCCCACCCCCCATCGTAGCCAGATAGAGTACGCTTCCATCGTTAGAAAGCGCAATATTGACTGCGGCGCGGGTTAACAAACCGCTGTTGATCGCCTGCCAGGTAGCGCCA
>CALCSH010000267.1 GCA_937893815.1 uncultured Anaerolineae bacterium
TCCGAGTTCGACATACAAGCCTTTTTCGTGGAATTCAATATTCGAGCGAATATATTCTAGCCCGCTGATATGATCGCGGAATGTCGTGTAGATGTTCGGGTCGTAATCCAGTCCAAGCCCCTCGGCGAGGTGGGTTTGGCGTAGCTCTTCGCTTTTCTTATCCAGGTAGGCGGCGGAAGTTTTGATCCAGCCGCGCGTATCGGCCCAGCGGTTGTGGTAGATCACCAGAGAGCGTTGCCCATGATTGGTATTGGAATAAGCGAAGACGTTTTCATCGACGCGGCTGTTGGGGGTGTAGAAATCGTATAGATAGAAATTATCGACTTCGGCGAACTGGGCGCGCCGGTGCAGCAAGGGGAATGTTTGATGCTCGTGGCGAGCAACCAGATGCGTATCGGGATACTCGTCCCAGTAGGCGCGGCGGTATTCCATGCCATATTTCTCGTGAAGCCCTTCGACCTGACCATGTCCGAACATGGGCAATCCGGGCAGGGTAGACATCAGCGTGCAGATGCCGAAATATTTGTCCCCGTGACCAAATTGGTGGATGGCGGTTTCCTCATCGGGGTTGTTCATGAAATTGACGTAGCGCTTAAGGATTTGGGGATCAAATTCGAGCGTATTTTTTATCAGTTGGCGGTATTCGGCGTTCTTCTCATCGCGCAACATATTCATGAAGGCGCTGTTATAGACGCGGTGCATCCCCAATGTGCGCACGAAATAGCCTTCCATCATCCAGAAGGCCTCGGCCAACAAGAGTGTATCCGGCACTTCCTTGGCAACGCGATCGACAACTTCGCGCCAAAATTCGATTGGCATAGCCGCGTCGAATTGTTCGCGGGGCATGCCGTATTCGGCACGTGAGGCAATATCACCGCCTGTGCCGGGTTCAGGGAACCACAGGCGCTGGAAGTGCTTTTTTGCCAAAGTCATGGCGGCATCAAAGCGAATGATAGGGAATTTGCGCGCCACGTGCAAAATCGTCTGGATGGCGGCCTCGCGCACCTCTGGATTAAGATAATCGAGTTGGGCGGTATCGTTCCACGGCATTGAAGTGCCATCATTCCCATGGTAGATAAATTTTGTGTCGCCGGTCCAGTGATCCGTGCGACGGAAAACCACAGCGGCATCTGTTTTATCGTAATAATGATCTTCAATATGAATCCCCACACGCCCATCGTGAGAGAGGTTTTCACCGTTGAAAGTATACGTGGGGAAGGGGGAATGATCGAGCGAGACGAACCAGTCGGGGTGTTCGATGACCCATTTGGAGTAAATACCCACATGGTTGGGCACCATATCCGCGGCCAAGCGAATGCCGCGCTGCCAGGCGCGCTGGCGCAGGTTGTTGTAGGCCTCTTCGCCACCCAGATCGTGGGCGATGGCATAATCGTAGAGCGAGTAGGCCGATGAGACCGCATCGGGGTTGCCGCAAAGCTGTTTGATGCGCTGCGACGCTGGGCTGCGCTCCCACAGGCCAATCAGCCACAACCCGGAAAATCCCCATCGGGCCAGCTTGTCGAGTTCGGCATCCGGCACCTGGTCGAGACGCTTGATCTCGCGAAGATATTCTTTGGCGAGCTGATCCAGCCAGACATAGGCATTTTTGGCGACCAGCACCAGGTTGGGCATCCAGTCGCTGTCAGGGCTAAAGCGCTCTTCTTCGAAGAGGGGGTAGTACGTCCCTTTGGCAGGATATTCCGGTACCAGCGCCGGGCCGGGGCCAACGAATACCGGTTTTTCTTCTTCGTGAATGAAATCGATGCTTTTTAAGAGACGTTGCAGATACGAACCCAAGATGGGTGCCCAATGGCTGTTCATGAAGGCGAGTTGCCCCTCGAGGGAGTGGGGTGAAGCCAAAGCGGGGGCGCGCAGAACCTCGATCAGGGTTTGGTTTTTCGCACCAAAGCGAGGTTGTGTCTCGAAGAATTTGCCCAGTTCCTCGATGATCTGCGGGTATGCGGTTTGCTCCCCCAGGAGATGATCATCGAATAATTCCTGAAACGGAGCGAAGGCCGGGTTGGCATTTGCCAGCCAGAGCATCAACATCTCTTCCAGCGCGATTTGGCGGTTGAGCAGTCCGTCGCTGCGGCCTTGCAGATACGCCTCGGGTGAAATTTCGCCTCGGTACACCGCAATGGGCGGAAAGTGCACGACAAATTGCAGTAACGCCTGATCGACCGATCCGCCCCCCAGGTGTGTCTCCAGCCAGGAAAGCGCCTTGTCCAGCGCCTTCGGGTTGGCTTGCATGCGGTATTGTTGTGCCAGCACGTGCAGAATCTCATCGATCAGCCCCATGGCCTGGATATGACCAGCCTTCACTGCCTGTTCTGTATCGCTTCGCAAGTCGCGCTGGTCGTTCATTTTTTGTGCAAAGATACGCGCAGCATGGAAATCGGCAAAGATGACATTACCGCTCAAGCCAAAAAGCGCCAGGTCAAACTGGTAGCGTTGACGTGCCTGCTGAGAGATGTGAAATTCAAATTGAGTCATGGAAACGATGGAGAGGTGTGTAGATGGATTGATTGGTTAGTTATACCATGATTTGAGCGATTGAGATTACTCCTATCCTCGCGCCTCACATGATCGTAAGTAGCA
>CALCSH010000268.1 GCA_937893815.1 uncultured Anaerolineae bacterium
GGCGATTGGCGCGCTTTATCCTACCAATTTGTCGGATATATATACCTATCTGCTGCTGGGCATCGCTGCGGTGGTTTACGTTATCTGGCGGTACCCTCACCCCGGGCCTCTCCCAAAGGGAGAGGGGGTTAAACGCCTGGCGTTGCTGATCGGCGGCGCGTTGCTCCTGACGGCGCTCGCCAAAGGCCTTTACCAGCCCTATGCCCATTGGTACAGTCAGGGTTATAGCGAATTCAAAATCTGGCCCGGCAGCCATACACCCACTTCCGATTATCTCACTCATTGGGGGTTGTTCCTTTTTGTGATCGTCTCCTGGATGATCGCTGAAACGATTGACTGGATGGCGAACACGCCTGTCTCGGCACTTCGCAAGCTGGAGCCGTATAGAAACTGGATCGTGACCGGCTTGATTCTGCTCGTGTCGCTGATTTTACTCCTGGGGATCAACCTGCCCGTGGAAGATGGGGTCGACACCCGACTCCCCCTTGGGTTGGGTATTCATATCGTGTGGTTTGTTTTGCCCCTGGTGGCCTGGGCCGGGGTGCTGATGCTGCGCCCGGAGACCTCCGACACCAAACGATTTGTGCTCTTCCTCTTCGGCACCGCCTTGCTGCTCACCTTGACCGTCGAAATCATTTACGTGATCGGCGATATTGGGCGGATGAATTCGGTCTTCAAGTTCTACCTGCACGCCTGGCTGCTGTTTTCGGTCAGTGCGGCAGCGGCGCTGGGATGGCTGCTGCCCCAAGTGGGTCGTTGGAAATCGAATGGACGTGCGATTTGGCAGGTTGCGCTGGCCTTTTTACTGATGGTCGCCGGTTTGTACCCACTCGTGGGCAGCTTTGCAAAAATTGAAGACCGCATGTCCGCTGATGCGCCGCACTCCCTGGATGGCATGGCCTACATGCAGACGGCCACTTACTACGACGAAGGCGCCGAACTCAAACTCTCCGAAGATTACGCCGCCATCCGCTGGATGCAGGAAAATATCCCGGGATCACCGGTCATCGTAGAAGGCAATCAAGTCGAGTATCATTGGGGCACGCGCTACACCATTTACACCGGCCTGCCCTCCGTGGTCGGTTGGAATTGGCATCAACGCCAGCAGCGCACGATTGTGCCGCATGATTGGGTCTACGAGCGTGTGGATGGTACTCACGAGTTTTACCTCACGGAAGATATTGCCTGGGCGCAGGATTTCTTACAACGCTATGATGTCAGTTATATTGTCCTCGGCCAGTTTGAGCGTACCAAATACACTGGCGCTGGTTTGGAGAAATTTACCATGTACGAAGGCCAGCTCTGGACGGAAGTGTTCCGACTTGGCGATACGGTGATTTATCAAGTGCTCCGTTAAAATATTTAACGAAATCGGGCTATTTGCCCGTAGGAGGCGCGATGACAAGCTGGTTTCACCTGCTCTGGTTATTTCTTAAGGTCAATTTATTGACCACCTCCGGTCCAGCTTCGGTTGGATTGCTGTATAAAGAAGCCGTCGGCAAGCTGCTTAGCGAGAGTGAATTTGTCGAAGCCGTGGGATTTTCAAGCGTGCTTCCCGGAAGTGATGCCCTGCAACTGGCGATGTTTGTAGGCTATGCTGCCGGTGGCGTATCCGGCGCGTTGGCGGCTCTGATTGGGTCAATTTTACCGCCCACGGTTTTGATGTTGGGCGTTATTACCATCTTGCAGCGTGTGCGCGGCGAGGCCTGGGTGGGCAACTTTGTGCGTGGTCTGGCTCCTGCCGTGGCCGCGTTGATGATAATAGTTGCCTGGAATGTATTCCACGGGGAAGGTGGCGGTCGGCTGGAAATTTCGATCGGCATTGCTATTTTGAGTATTATAGCCCTGTTGTTAAAAGCACCTCCGACCCTGGTGTTGTTAACTGCCGGTGTTGTAGGAATTGTATTCTTCCGATGAGCGCAAACCCTACATGTCTCTTACTATCTACGAATGGAGCCGCATCCAGCCGTCCGGCGCTGGAGTATGGCATCTGGCTGGCTGGCCGCCTCCATACCCCGGTGACACTGCTGGGTATTGTGGAACGGGCTGCCGATCACAATCAAGTTGATGAATTGCTGAGCGAAGCCAAAGCAAAGCTCCAAAGCGCTGGAATCGAGTTTGTCAGCCAAATCATCAAGGGAGATAACCGCTCCGTGCTCTGTGCTCAGGCGCAGGCTGGTCAGCATTTGACCATTATTGGCCCGGTGGACAGGCCGCTGGTTAAACGCTGGATTCAGGGACGGTCGTTTCGGCGCATCCAGAAAGATATTCAGACACCCTTGTTGTATGTCAAAGAACCCTGGGAGCATTTGCAGCATATTCTCTTGTGCATGGGTGGGTTGGGTTATGCCACAGATGCTGAGCGTTGGGCGATCTTCTTGGCGCGTCAGCTAGAGGCTTCTTTAACCATTTTGCATGTCGTAGAGCCGATTTCGTATGACTATCCGACGGCTCACGCGGTTCAGGAAAACTGGCATGCGATTCTTGCAACCGATACGCCCCAGGGTGAGAATTTGCGACTCGGCCTGCTTGAGGCGCAAGACGCCGGGCTTAACACTCAATTCAAAGCGCTGCATGGTGATACTGTTCACGAGATTCTCGCCGAAGTCAATGACCATGATTACGATCTCGTAGTGATGGGGTCGCCCAATAGTTCGCACAGTTTGCGCCATCTCTATATGCCCAATGTGACTGCTGAAGTCGCGGAAAGCGTACCGTGCCCGGTGCTGACGGTAGAGTTTGGGCAACATTTGATTTTTGAGATCTGATGATCTAAAATCAGGGTAATTTGGGCTTTGGATATTGGATACGTAGATTTTCCAATATCTACGCAATCATTCCCTGATCACCTACTAAACTATGCTCCAATTTATCCTCTGGTATCTCTTGATTTCCCTCCTCGGCTTGCTGACTTTCCCGCTGGCTTATTTCATGCTGCCAAAACTGGCCGACCGCGGCTACGCTTTCAGCCGCGCCTTGGGCTGGCTGGTGTGGGGTTATTTTTTCTGGATCCTGGGTTCATTGGGGATTCTGAAAAATGACATCGGCGGACAGCTTTTCGCCC
>CALCSH010000269.1 GCA_937893815.1 uncultured Anaerolineae bacterium
TTCTCTGCGTTCTTCGCGTTCTCCGCGGTAAAAAGGTTTTTTCAGTGGAGTCATGTAAGCAAATAGTATCGGGATCGCGTCCTCAATTTTCATTTTTGCCAGGGCGCGCACGGCCTCCAAACGAGCGGTTTGGGGGCCGCTTTGCATGATTTCACTCAAAGCGGGAATCGCCTCTGCACCAACAGCGATGATGGCATCGGCAGATAGACGGCGTAAGAGTTGGTCTTGGGCGTGCAGGGATGCAATCAGGGCGGGAATGGCTTCAACGTGGGGGTTTGTTCTCAGCCCCAGGGCGGCGCACTGCCTGACAGCGAGATCATCATCACTGAGCGCCTCCCGGAGCATAGCCCCTGCTTCGGTAACAACGATCAACGCCAACGTCCGCACCGCCCACCAGCGCGTATCCGCATCTTCAGAATCTAACAGATACGCCAGCGCAGCGATGGCCCTCTCGCCAAAAGATGCAATTCTATGCGCGGCAATCTCCGCCAGCGCATCATCGCCGGAGGCTAAATCCATGAAAAGTTGCAGTATGTCTAGCATTTTCGCAAAAGTCCGGCTTCTCAGCGAAGCCGGACTTTGTGTTAATGGGTTATTTCTCCGGTGGAGGGATGGGCAACGCGTCTTTGGCGGTTTCGACCCACTTGTCGCCTTCGTCGATCAACATCACGGGGATGTCTTCGCGCACAGGGTATTTACGCCCACAATCGGAACACACGAACCAGGCTTCTTTGTAGAATTCGAGTTCGCCGCCGGTTTCTCGCACACAAGCCGGGCAACGCAAAATTTCGATAAGTTCTTTACTGACCATGAGTTTCTCCAAATTGTATTTTTGATTTTTTTTGAAACATAGAACGCAAATTACGCAGATGTACGGATTTCCACGGATAAACAGAGAATGAACCCGCGAATATCGATCAAATCCACCTCATCCGTGCTCTATTTGATTATACATCCTCAAAACGGATATTGACATTGGTCATGCCATTGCCCAGATCGACACCCTGAATGACAATCGCCTGCCCTTTGGGATGCCCATCAAAAACCATGCTGAAGGTGGTATCGGTGATGGCGGTATTGATCCCGCGCTCAGTTAGGCCTTCTTCGGTAAAAGCCCGGCGGTAAAAGCGGATGACTTCATCGAGGGACATATCAGTCTGGAAATTAATGGCCGTATCGCCGCCGTTACCGGTAAAATTCTCGATTTTGGGCGGCAGGGTGAAGATGGTGTCGTATTCCGTCGATTTACCAGCAGGCGGACCTTCAGGCTTTCCTTCGTCCGAAGGAGGTGACTCAAGGGTAGGTTTTGCACCGGGAGGCGCTTCCTGCTGAGCGGGGGGCTGGGCTTCTTCGGCGGTGGGGACATCTGTGTTGCTGTCTGTGATCAACGAACAGGCCAGACTGGCAGCTAATATTGCGATGAGTACGAGTAAGAAAAGATGTTTATTTTTCATAGTGGTTTCCTCTTTAATTTTTTACCACGAAGAACACGAAGGTTCACAAAGAGAATCTTACACGCCTTCACATCCTTTGTGTTTCTGCGTGCCTTTCGTGGTTCACCAGGGTTTCCCGCGTTCAGCGACAGGCCTCGCGCCAGGCATCCAAATCCCAGTTTTTCTTAAGGAAATCAAAATCGAGGGCGTTGGTCTGGGGGCAAAATTCCTCGCTGGCGAGTTCATATTCTACCCCAAAAACAGCTTTTCCGGCTTCGACGAACGGCAGCAGCAATTCACATTCGCCGTAATACGGACATTCTTCGTTGAGCGCCCAATCGAAATGCGCCACAAGGTCGGGAATCTGGTTGAGGTCGTTTTTCAGCCCAATCGAAAGACCGCGGGCGTGAGCCTGTTCGGCCAGCCATATATTGAAATCTAGTTGGTGCTGATTACTCAGATCAAAACCCGATTCGTTAGTATAGCCATCCACATTGTCTGGCTCCACACCATCGCAGCCTTTTTCGACCGCCAGATCGAGGCGAGCCAACATCACGGATGCCAACGCATCCAACTGGCGGACATCCAGCCAGTATTCGCCAGGCCACCCATCAAGGGGAGCGCCAATGACATCTTTAGGGAAATCGGTCGCATCCGGACGCCATTCTTCCCAACTTCCGGCGCTGAAGTAGCAGATCACCACACGGCCATCACCATGTAATTGAGCAATGGTATCTGGCGATGCTTCAAATAAATCAATATCATACATGGCCACGTCAAAAGAAGGGTCAATTTCGCTGCCATCAAGTTGCCATTGCCAGCTTGTCCCCGGTACAGGCTGCCACCAATCGCCATCGGGGGAGGCAGGTGTCGCAACGGGGGGGGTATCCG
Source organism: uncultured Anaerolineae bacterium (assembly GCA_937893815.1). Taxonomy (GTDB): domain Bacteria; phylum Chloroflexota; class Anaerolineae; order Anaerolineales; family UBA11858; genus NIOZ-UU35. Next base: position 2,325 of record CALCSH010000269.1, read on the forward strand.
CCAATACTATCACCGAAGGCGGCTCTATCTGCTCAGTTACGCCAATACAACCCAGTAAAAAAACGGAGAAACACACCATACTCACTAGCAAAAATCGTTTCATTATCAAATCCAGTTAACTGATTTACGAAAAACATAAAATTCTGACAAAAATCTGTGATGGACAAATGAAGATTGAACACCGCGGAGTACGCAGAGAACGCTGAGTAAGAAATGTTTTTCTCTGCGTTCTCTGCGCTCTCAGCGGTGTAAATTTGCTTGAGTTTTG
>CALCSH010000270.1 GCA_937893815.1 uncultured Anaerolineae bacterium
GCTCGCAATGACAGATATGGCGATATAGCTGATTGTTCAAGGTACTGTTGACGAGCACACTTTCTGGAAAATTTCCTGACGATTTCCAAAGTGCCAAATTGCACATCGGAGTGCAAATAATGGTATCATGTTTTTATAATTCAAGTGAAATGAGGTCTGGGTCTCTGAGATTTCGCAAGGTAAAGCCCAAATCTGGGAACCTCCACGCAAAGTCTCAAAGAGCCTGAGGTCTTTAAGAACTGCCGTGAAAGGATCAGCGCGTATGAAACGGGCCGTCAGTATTAGTTTGGGAAGTTCTACACGCGATAAAAAAGTGGTCGTCGAGTTCAAGGGGGAAGCTATTCAGGTTGAACGCATTGGCACCAATGGCGATGCGGAGGAAGCCAAGCGCCTTTATGCGGAGCTTGACGGGCAGGTGGATGCCTTTGGGGTTGGAGGCGTGGATTTATATCTGCGTTTGGATGGACGTGAATACCCCTTGCGGGCGGCGCTGAAACTGGTCGAGCAGGTCAAACAAACCCCGGTAGTGGATGGTCGCGGCCTGAAGCACACGCTTGAGCGGCGCGTTTTTGAGCTGGCTGCTCCCGCTTTGCACAATCTCTTTAGCGGCGAGAAGGCTGAAATCGATGGTTTACTATTGGATGGTGTGCCTCACTTCCGTCAGGCATTCATTCCGGTGGCCGTGGATCGTGTTGGATTAGCGCAAGCCGTCAGTGAAGTCAGTCAGGATGTCATCTTTGGTGACCTGATGGTTGCACTGGATGTGCCCCTTCCGATTCACGGGATGCGCAACTTCAAGCGCGTCGCCCGGATTATGTTGCCTTTTGTCAGTTATTTCCCCATGAGTTTATTATTCTATGGCAGCAGCGGCGCGGAGCATGAACCCAAATACCAAAAATTTTGGCTTGAATCGGATCTACTGGCTGGAGATTTTCTTTTTATGAAGAAATATCTTCCGGAAAACTTGGCCGGTAAAACCGTGATCACCAATACCACTACTGCCGAGAATGTCGAGTTCTTGCGCCAGCGCGGTGTATCCCTGATGATCACCACGACCCCGCGCTACGATGGACGCTCTTTCGGCACGAATATGATGGAAGCCGCCCTGACGGCTTATGCGGGCAAAGGCCGTCCACTGAGCGAGGTTGAGTTGAATCAACTGATCGACCACCTGGATTTGCGCCCCAGTGTGCAGGTGCTGAACTCAGCGATCCTATGAGTGGAATCGCAGTGAAAAATTACGATCTATTTAAACGTTGAGGAACTCAACATGAAGATTACGCATCCCCACAGGTCATGCATCTCGCAAACAAATTGTAATTCGCATCGGCGATTTGTTCAGCTACCTTCAGCGCAATTCGGGCAAGGGGTAGTGGAATATGCGATTTTGTTTTCGTTTATTGCATTGGCCGTTTTGCTTGGGCTTGTGGCTACAGGTGGCGGGGTAAGTGATGCTTACCAGAAAGCAGTGGACGCATTTCAATGGCAATCTGTCACCCCCAGCCCAACCCCAGAATACTCACCGGATCGTATCACGGTTCAGGTAATTGATGCTGCGGGCGCAGGGGTTCCCAATGTTCAGGTTTATGCTTTTCGCAGCAACGGGAGCTACACAGGGAGCGGCGGGCGCACAAACGCTTCCGGCCTCATCGAGTTCAGCGATATGACAGATGGCAGCTACAAGTTCCGCGCCGATTATCAATCTCAGCAATATTGGTCGAATACAATTACCTTTCCCGGCCAGACGTTCACCGTTATTCGTACCGAGCAGCAAATATTCCCGGTCAAAGTTGCCGATGCGGCCGGAAATGGTATCCTCAATGTGCAAGTATACGCTTTTAATGGCAATGGCAGTTACGCTGGTGTGGGGATGCGAACGGGCAGCGACGGGATTGCTTTATTTCAGTTATCGGCGGGTAATTTTAAATTCCGCGCCGATTATCAAGCACATCAATATTGGTCGGGCAGTCTCAACTTATTTAGCGTCACTTCGGCGACTATTGAGACCGGGCAGCAGGCCTTTCCGGTGAAAGTAGCGGATGCCGCTGGAAATGGCATTGCCAATGTACAGGTATATGCGTTCAGCGGCAGCAATAGTTATACTGGCATTGGCGGCCGCACCGGGGCCGATGGAATCATTAACATGGAATTGGCATCCGGCGACTTTAAATTCCGCGCCGATTATCAAGCACACCAATACTGGTCGGCGGGTGTGACCGATGTGCATGCCGCGGGTTCGGCGACGATCGATGTCGGTCAGCGCACGATTGCTGTTAAAGTGACGGATGCGGTTGGGAATGGCATCCCCGATGTGCAGGTGTACGCCTTCAACGGGAATGGCAGCTACACCGGAATCGGAATGCGCACGGGCAGTGACGGAATTGCGAATATGGAAATTGCGAACGGCGATTTCAAATTCCGCGCCGATTATCAGGCACATCAATACTGGTCGGGCCTGGTTACGTTCCCGGATGTGAGCGCGGTTACGATTGAAACTGACCAGCGCGTATTTCCAGTAAAAGTCGCGGATGCGGCTGGGAATGGCATCCCGGATGTTCAGGTATACGCCTTCAACGGGAATGGTAGCTATGCC
>CALCSH010000271.1 GCA_937893815.1 uncultured Anaerolineae bacterium
CATTGGAAAATATTCGCCTGTACCGCGCTTCCGAACAGCGGGCGGCACAACTTCATGCATTAAGTGAGGTTTCCGCCAAAATATCCACCAACCTTGAGTATCATGCGCTGGTTGATATTTTGCTGGATACGTTAAAGGAATTGGTTCCCTACGATACCGGCACGCTTTGGCTCCAAGAAAAGAACAACCTCACCATTCGATCGGTGCGCGGGTTTCCCAAGAGCACAGAATTGCTCGGTGTGAGCACATCCATTGAAGATAGTCAGCTCTTTGCCGAGATGATCGAAACCAGGCGACCGCTCTATGTAGCAGATATTCGCCAGGATGAGCGTTTCCCAGCGATGGCAGCCGAACGATTATCTTGGCTGGCAGTTCCAATGATCTCCAAAGGCGAAGCTCTGGGCGTATTTGCACTCGAAAAATCGGAACTGGATTTTTACACTCCGGATCATATTCAGATATTAATCACTTTTACCAACCAGGCTGCAGTTGCTCTCGAAAATGCAGATCTGTATCGCCAGAGCTTGAAACGCACCACCGAATTGGATCAACGTTCCCAACGATTGGCAATGATCAACCGCTATTCGCAGCAAATTAGTGGCTCTTTGGATGTAGATGATCTCCTCGAGGTAACATGCCGCGAACTCGATCAGGCATTGCCCAGCCATGTTGTGTCTGGGTTGCTCTACCTCGAGGGGCAGTTATCGCTTCGATTTGAGGAACCCACTCAGATTGCAGACCTGCCGATTTCCCTCCCCAATGCACCCATCACGGCTCATTTAGAACAATCCCTGGGAATTTTCAGCAGCATCCATGTGCAGCAAGAAGAATTATTAAAACCACTGGCAGGTTTTTTTGAGAGCCGCAATACGGTTTCGCTATTGATCCTTCCCCTAATCACAGGAGAAGACCTGCACGGTTTTATTTTCGTTCAATCCGATCAGAGTCATCGTTTTACTGCGGATGAAATTGAATTATCGCGTATTCTGGCTAACCAATCGGCAGTGGCAATTCAAAATGCAACCCTTTTCAGCCAAACCCGCCAACTAACGCAAGAACTTGAGCAACGCGTGGAAGAACGTACGCAACAATTGGAAAAAGAGCATCTGCGCGCCCAATCGTTGTTGCGAATTATGCGCGAACTCTCCGCCAGCCTGGATCTTGACCACGTACTCAATCAAACCCTGAGTTTGCTGAATGAAATCTCAGAAGCTGAACAAAGCACTATCTTGCTAATTCGACCCGGCGAAAAGACTTTTTATTACCGGGCATCGCTGGGGTATACTGACCCCCCACCTGTGGGCGGAAGATCCACCGCATTGGAAGTCGATAATGGTTTGGCTGGATGGATTGTCCATAACCGCGATCGGGTACTGATTAATGATTTGCACGACGATGATCGTTGGGAACATCAGGGGGATCAGTCTTCGATGGTGAATCACCGGAGCGCGATGGGCGTGCCGTTATTGGTAGGCGCAGAATTGCTGGGTGTAATACTATTATTTCATCGTGTTCCCCGCCATTTCACCACCGATCAGATTGAAATGGCGCAGGCAGCGGCAAATCAGATTGCGGTTGCAATCAACAACGCCGAGTTGTTCAATCTGATTCGAGAGCAGGCCGAGCGATTGGGAACGATGTTGCGCACACAGCAAGTGGAAACCAGCCGCTCCCGCGCCATCCTCGAAGCCGTTGCAGATGGCGTTTTGGTGACGGATGCCGATGGTAAAATTACACTCTTTAACGACTCGGCGCAATTTATTTTGGGACTCACTCGCAATGAGGTTGTTTCCAAATCGCTGGAAAGTTTCAGCGGTCTTTTTGGACATGCGGCTCAACGATGGCTCAGTACGATTTCATCCTGGTCGGCTCGGCCCGGCAGTACACAAGAGAGCGGCACGTATACCGAGCGAATTACGCTCGAAAATGAACATGTTGTGGCCATCAACCTGGCACCGGTGCGCTTACAGAATGAATTCTTAGGCACGGTTTCGATCTTTCGCGATATTACCCATCAAGTGGAAGTAGATCGCCTGAAATCAGAATTTGTTGCCACTGTGAGCCACGAGCTACGCACGCCCATGACTTCCATCAAAGGCTATGTGGAAATTTTGCTGATGGGCGCAGCCGGATCGCTATCAGAACAGCAAGCGCAATTCCTGGAGGTTGTTCTCTTCAACGCCGAGCGGTTGAATGTATTGGTCAATGATTTGCTCGACATCTCCAGAATCGAGGCAGGGAAAATTGATATTTCTCTACAACCATTGCGTTTGCAGGATCTTGTGAACGAAATTGTAGAAGAGCAACGCCTTTCAGCAGATGAGGCTGGTAAGCCGATCACAATCATGATTGACATTCCTGATCGTATTCCCAGAGTGCTTGGTGATCCCGAGCGAGTGCGACAAATCATCGCCAATCTGATCAGCAATGCATATCACTACACCCCGGCGGCTGGCAAAATTGAAGTAAGATTAATCGCGCTGGAAACGGATGTGCAGATTGATGTGCAGGATAACGGCATCGGGATCCTGCCCGAAGACCAGGAGAAGGTGTTCGAACGTTTCTATCGTGGCGAAGACCCTCTGGTGCTGGCAACCGCCGGAACCGGTTTGGGACTATCCATCGTTCGGCAGCTCGTCGATATGCATCACGGAAAAATTTGGTTACAAAGCAGCGGCATTCCAGGAGAAGGGAGTATTTTCTCTATTTCACTGCCCATGTACCGAGAAAATTAAAGGTAGCATACTTATGGCAAAGATTCTGATCGCAGAAGATGAATTAGATATTCGAAACCTGATCACATTTACATTGCGCTTTGCAGGGCATGAGATCGTGGCAACATCCAACGGAGCTGAAGCCCTTGAAAAAGCCATCGAAATGGCCGATCAAAAGGATTGCCCCGATCTGATTTTAATGGATGTGCGCATGCCGCGCATGACAGGCTATGAAGCCTGCAAACGCATGAAAGAAGATACGCGTCTGGTCAATATCCCGATAGCCTTTTTATCTGCCAAAGGACAAGAATCGGAAATTCAAGAAGGTTTCGCGGTGGGCGCAGTCGATTATATTATCAAGCCGTTTGCCACCGATCAACTTACCAGGAAAGTTCAGGAACTTATAGAGCAAGCTGGCGCATAAACCAGAATTATGAGCGCAATTATTCTTCAAGAAGAGATTGTCCATTACGAAGTCCTGGGACGCGGACGCCCGATCATTTTTTTACATGGTTGGGTTGGTTCCTGGCGGTATTGGATTCCTTCTATGCAGGCTGCCTCCATGAGCTACCGCACATATGCTCTGGATATGTGGGGTTTTGGCGACACCGCCAAGAATACAAGCCGATACCTGCTCTCACAACAACTACGTTTGCTTAAAAGTTTTATCGATGAAATGGGCATTGGGCGCGTGGCAATTGTTGGGCACGGCCTTGGCGCCATCGTTGCACTGATGTTCGCACAGGAGAATCCCACCTACGTGGATCGCGTCATAGCAGTGGGCGTCCCGCTCAAAATGGATCAAATCAACCCCCGCATGTTGCAAAGTACCCCCCAGGAATTAGCCGATTGGCTTTTAGGCTCCACCCCCGATTCGGAAGCGGCGCGCAAAGAAGCGCCCAAAGCAGATCAAAATGCCATCTACCACTCCCTTCAACATCTTGCTTCCGCCGGTATTGCAGAACTTCCACAGCAATTAAGCCTGCCGTGCCTGTTCGTCCACGGGCAAAACGATCCTGCTATCGCGATGACAGATACTGCCATCCTGGCCACGTTTCCTACATCTTTTCACTTTATTGCGCTGGAAAATACCGGTCATTTCCCCATGTTGGATATGCCCAGCAAATTCAACCGACTGATGACCGACTTCATGGCACTCCCTTCTGGGGAAAGCCCTCGAAACCTGGAGCTAAAAGATGAATGGAAACGCCGTATTCGTTGATCTTACCGTTTAGGAGTTCACCATGCTTCAGTATCTTAAGCTGATGCAGCATATTCTCGACCACGGCATTGATAAAAAAGACCGAACAGGCACGGGCACGCGTTCGGTCTTTGGATATCAGATGCGTTTTGACCTTGAAGCCGGATTTCCCTTGCTCACCACCAAAAAATTGCACTTGCGCTCGATCCTTCATGAGTTGATCTGGTTTCTCAAAGGGGATACCAATATCCGTTATCTCAACGAAAATCGAGTCAGGATCTGGGATGAGTGGGCGGATGAAGATGGCGAATTAGGGCCGGTGTACGGCGCTCAGTGGCGCTCCTGGAAAAGTGGGGATGGACGAAGCATTGATCAGATCTCCGAGTTGATTCAGACCATCCAAGAAAATCCGAATTCCCGAAGGCTAATCGTCAATGCCTGGAACGTTGCTCAAATTGACCAAATGGCATTACCGCCTTGTCATGTCCTCTTTCAATTTTATGTCGCCGAGGGAAAGCTTTCCTGCCAACTTTACCAGCGCTCCGCCGATGTATTCCTCGGCGTTCCGTTCAATATTGCCTCGTATGCGCTACTCACCATGATGATTGCCCAGGTATGCCAGTTACAACCCGGAGAGTTTGTGCATACCTTTGGGGATGCGCATCTCTACAAAGATCATATTGAACAGGCAAAACTTCAGATATCTCGAACTCCCTATCCGTTACCCAAAATGCGCATCAATCCCGATGTGAAGAATATCTTTGAGTTTCAATACGCAGATTTCGAACTGACAGAGTATCAAGCGCACCCACATATTAAGGCCAATATTTCCGTATAATGAAAATTGCACTTATCGTCGCCATGGACGAAGCGGGGGGTATCGGCATTGAAGATCGCCTACCCTGGCGACTCTCCGCGGATCTAAAACGCTTCAAACGACTCACAATGGGCCATCATCTGGTGCTGGGGCGAAGAACCTACCAAACCATCGGAAAACCGCTGTCGGGGCGTGAGATGCTGATCCTGAGTCGAAACCCGCACTTTCTCGCGCCAGGGTGCCAGGTTGTAGCCTCGCTCCAACAGGCGATTCAAATCGCCCTCGAGCACGGAGAATCTGTGTTATGGATTGCAGGCGGCGCAGAAATTTACCGTATAGCTCTGCCATTGGCCGATAGTATCTACCTGACACGAGTTCAGACGAAGACACCGGTAGATACCTATTTCCTCGATATTGATGAGTCGGACTGGATCGTACAATCGACTCAATCTCTACAATCCGATCCAGATAACGAGTACGCAACCACATTTAGCGTGATGGAAAAAGCCCCCAAATAGAACAATCAAGGATGTTTACCATCCACGGTCAACTGTCAGTTTTGAGGGGTAATCAAAAGAAACGATATACCAAAATTCCCGCCGAAAATAACAACGCGTACACCAACGTCAGACGCCCAGTCCCAGCCAGCGCTTTATTGAGTGCACGACCCTGTTCGGTATAAATGGTTTGGATGGCGCGGACTGCCATCGGTATCGACAAATATACCAGAAAACCGGTCGCGGGCATCAACCCCAAAAACCAAACAATCATCGGCAGCAGATACGCAATCACAACACAGGCTACATATTCCCCACGCGCAAACTGGAGACCGAAAATCACAACCAATGTGTGCTTATTCGCCTGACGGTCATTTTCATAATCACGAATATTATTTACTACCAGAATCGCGACAATCAAAAGCCCCATCGAGATGGCCATCCACCAGGCCAGGGGCGATGTAGTCAACGCCTGGACATAGTAAGTGCCCACTGTGGCAGCCAACCCAAAGAAAATAAAGACAAATATATCCCCGAGGCCATGATAACCATAGGGGAAAGGACCGCCCGTATAGGCAATTGCCGAAAGAATGGCTGCCAACCCTATCCCAACCACCACCCATCCTGCATGAAGCGCTAAATACAACCCCACCAGAGCCGCCAACCCAAAAATCAGCAGCATACCGTTCCGCACCTGTTCCAGCGAGAGCAGCCCCGCCTGTGTGACTCGCACAGGTCCCAGGCGCTCCCCGGCATCGGTACCGCGTTGGAAATCATACAGATCATTAGCGACATTGGAACCAATTTGTAATAGCAACGCGCCAAGCAATGCCGCCAGCGCCGGAAGCCAGTTGAACCGGCCATCCATATAAGCCAATACTGACCCTACTACTACGGGTGCAGCAGCGGCGGGCAGCGTTTTCGGGCGAGAAGCCATGATCCACGCCTGGAACAAATTCAAATTTTGCAGTTTTTCTGCAGACATATCATCTCCGTGATATAAATAGGGTAGCGGAATTATAATCTGTTCTCTACAGTAGGCACTGGTTCAGTTGAATGGGAAACATTGGACAGAAAAGAGTTGATGCCAAGAAAAGCCGACAAAGAGAACACCTAAGGCAACAGCAGGCACTTTTTTCGTGGTGAAATGTTT
>CALCSH010000272.1 GCA_937893815.1 uncultured Anaerolineae bacterium
GTTGCTGCATGCTTTGCCGCTGCCAACCAATCTGTGCGATCACATCATAGCCATAGGTGCATGAAACAGGCGCTATCTGTCCCCATTCCGCTGATCCCCATATTCTGAAAGATAAATCGCAACTGCGATTTGCGCAACGCTTCGCCCGTTGCGCAATCATCGCCACTTCTTCCATACTTTGTACCGTTTTGTATTTGCTGGTGTAGGCTACTCGCATCTGCCCATTACATTTTGGACATTTGTCCAACTCACAATCGTACACGGTTCCACTTCCCGAGTAAAATATCCCTTGGGTTCTCATGCAACTCTCCTCTCTAAGCAAGCGGTGAGTTTGCCATGAGAACCTCTTTTTATCAACTCCGTAGTAAGTTATGCGGTATTGCACCCAGAGAGCATAAACATCTCTATGCAGGGGTGTTATCGTACATGCGCCAAGAAAGTTTCTCGTAAACCATCATGCCGCACTCCCCAGAAGTCAGATCTGGGGAGTAAGTTTTTTCTACAACATTTGAGTGCACCCACCAAAAATGACACCTACTTTTGCCCCTGACCGACATGTTATAATGTGGTCTTCAATTTTATCTTGAAGAGCAACTATGTCGAAAAAGAAGAAAAAACAGACCAAAGAACAAAACCTGGCGCAAAGCCTGAAGGCGCTGACACAAAACGGGGTAAAAGCGTTCCGCATGAAAGAATACGAAAAAGCCATCGCTACCTGGGAAAGAATCCCGGTACCCAAGCGCCCCGCCGTCATGTTGGCCGAGGCATATTTTCGGCTGGGGTTGAGCTTGTTTTACGGCGCAGACCCTCAGGGTGGATTAAACCACCTGCAAACCGCCATCCAATTTCTGCCCGATGACCCTGCCTACGCTTATCACTTGGGATTGGCCTTCCACCGGCATGGCAACCTGACTGGCGCATTGAACGCTTACCAAATGGCGTGCAAAAAGCCTGGCCCCATTACCGCGCGCGCGGCTTATCCGCTGGCCCTGGTGTTGTTCCAAAGTGGACAAGACCCATCAGCGAACCCAATCTGGAAAGAACTCACCCCGGCAGAGCAATCTGCAATGGTTTCTGCGGGTGTCTTTCGCCGCCGCCCATATACCCTGCCGCCCGAAGCGCCACTGCTCTGGCACGCCCTGACCAGCCTGGAAAGCGACAACCGCGAACAGGCGCAGGCGCAATTGGAGCAGGCGACCGCCACAGCCACCAACCCGGCCGAAAAAGGCTTGGCGCACTATTACCTGGGCGTTCTAGCAGCCCGCGCCGATGACTTGGAATCCGCCCAGCGCGCATGGGAAGCGGCTGTGGCTGCCGGGCTGCGCCTGGAACGGTTAAGCGCGAACCTGGCCGAAATCTACCAACGCCGCGCTGAAGATGCCCTGGCAAATGATGATATCCAAACAGCCTTGGCCGCAGCAACCGAGGCAAAGCGCCATCACCCCGAAGATAACGCGCTGGTCGAATTGTTGGCGCAAATTCACCAGCAGCTTGGCTACCAGGCGGCCACCCACAATCGTTGGAGTGAAGCCCAAAATCACTGGCAAACCGCTGTCAAACTGGATTCTGGTAGTTTTCGGTTAGCATACAACCTGGCGCTGGCCTATGAAAAGTCAGGCAATTTTCTCGATGCAGGGGAAACCTGGCGCGAAGCCCTGCGCCGCCGCCCGCGCCGCGCCGACCACCCCGATGCACTTGGTGATGACCAGGTGGCGCGTTTGTGGCAAAGGGTGGCAGAGTGTTATTCAAAAGCGGGTGAGTTTGACGAAGTGGGGCGTATTTACCAGCAAGCCATCAAATGGTCCCCCGAAAATCTCGAACTGCGTCTGGCGGTGGCTGAAAATGCCATGCGCGAAGGGCGGCTTCAGTTGGCAAGCAACGAATTGGAACGTATATTAGAGCGCGACCCCAAGCATATTCCGGCGCTGGTGTGCATGGGTGAAGTGTGTTCCCAGGACGAGAGTTACTGGTGGAACAGGCAGGCCCCCAAATACTGGCAAAAAGCCCTGGAAATTGACCCAAAAAATACCCAGGCGCGGCAATTCCTAGCCGAATGGTATCTTGACCAGGCCGAAGAAGCTCACCACTGGAGTAAATGTGATGACGCTCTTAAAAATTACCAGAAATCGCTGGAATTTCGCCCCGGCAACATCCAGGCCTTATCTGGTTTGATTGGCTGCCACTTGTGCCTGGAAAACAGCGCCCAGGCTGAAGACAATCTCCAACAAGTCCTGGTCAGCGCCAAAACGCTGGATGATTACGCTCGAATCATTGACACCTTGCTGGTTTTTGACCAACATCCACGCGCTATGGAAGTTCTTTCTACCGCAGAATCCCGCCTTCCCGATATTCCCGCCAAGTTTTATGTTGAAACGGCCAGGCCACTACTTAAAAATCACAAAACAGAACAAGCCAATTTCTGGCTGCAAAAAGCCATTACTAAGGCCACGCCCCAAGACAACATTTTGATCATGATTGCAGATTTTGTCATGGATTTCGACGAAGCCATCGCCTACGAGTACGCACAGCGGGCGCTGGAGCAAGAAAATACTGGTCAGGCTCATGTTTTGCTGGGTGTTTTGGAATCAAAACGCGACAATAAAGCCGCCAGCAAGAAACATTTCCGCGAAGCCGAGCACATCGCCCGCCAGACCAAGGATGAAGAACTGATGTCTCGCCTCGAAGCAGCCCGTATTTATTTGGCAGGGCCGCAAGCGTTGATGCGCCGCCTGATGGATATGGGCGACCCAGACTTATTGGATGAATTCTTAGACATCTTTGGGAAGGGATTACGATGACACCCACCCCCGAACAACCCGAACGCCGATCTGCTTTGACTCGCCAACCCATATTGCACAGCGCCGACCCATATGCCGTTTTGGGGTTGGATCGTCGCGCAACGCCTGCTGAAATCAAACGCGCTTACTTTGAGTTGGTGCGGCAATATTCGCCTGAGACCAACCCCGAAGCCTTCAAGCAAATCCGCGCTGCTTATGAAAAACTGAACAGCGCCGAAAACAAAACCGAAACCGATCTATTCCTCTTCCAGCCGCCCTCCCAATTAGGGGCTCGCAAGCGCCGCCGCAAGCTGGATTTGGATTTTTATCCCCAGGACATCCTGTGGCTATTGCAAAACCACGGAGACTTGTGCCGCGCCAATTTTGACGAGGATTTCCGCCCGATAGAGGTGAATCGCAAATGAGCGCACATCGCCAGGTATGGGAAACACTCGCGCGTCTGCTGGACCGCGTGGAAAACTCCGTTGCGCTTGTTCCCCCAGCCCCCGCTAACCTGGAGCTGGAAATTCGCAAACTGGGCAAAACTCAGTTAAAAGCCAACCTTCTGGTCGAAGAACAAACTGCCCAGGTAAAACAGTCCATCGCGGCAGCGCAGGCGGCGCAGGAACAAAATTCCCGCCTGTTTGAAGCCTTTAGTGCCGAACGCGCTGTTCAAGCTCAAAAAGACACTCTCGAAGCCATCCTGCCCGCGTTGGATGGACTGGAACATGCCATTGTCAGCGGACAACGGTACCTGCGAACCCGCGACCGGGCCGCTGCAAACCCAAACCTGACTCCTGAACAGGTAGTGTTGGTTTCCCCTGCCGATCGGGCTGTTCTGGCTGGCTGGTTAAGCGGCTTGAACCTGGTGCGCGAGCGACTCCGGGCAATCCTTGAAGCGGGTGGCGTTACTCCCATTCCAAGCATTGGGCAATTGTTCGACCCTTATCTGCATATAGCGGTTGGCACCTCCACCCAACTACCCGTTGGCCTGGAAGCCACCCCAAACATCATCGTGGCCGAAGAACGGCGCGGCTATCGCACATCGGCTGGCGTTATCCGTTTTGCCGAAGTGATTGTCTACCGCCCCGCTTAATCGGCCTAAAAAATAACGTTGGAGAAAATTGTGAGCAAAATCGTTGGTATTGACCTGGGAACAACCAATTCTGGCGTTTCAATTGTGCAAAATGGCGCGCCAGTGATTCTGCCCAATGGCAGTGAGCGCATTATTCCGTCAGTGGTTGGTTACTCCACAGTCAACAAAAACTGGCTGGTCGGCACACCGGCCCGCAACCAGTTTGTTCTTGACCCCGATAACACCGCGCGCTCAATCAAGCGCAAAATGGGTACAGATGCGCGTGTGAGCATGGGCGGGCAGGAATTTACCCCCCAGCAGGTTTCGGCGTTTGTCTTGCGCGAATTAAAGGGTGTGGCCGAGCGCAACCTGGGCGAGCCGGTTTCAGATGTGGTCATCACCGTCCCTGCCTACTTTACCGATACAGCCCGCCAGGCCACCCACGACGCCGGACGCATCGCCGGGTTCAACGTCCACCGCATCATCAACGAGCCGACCGCGGCGGCGCTGGCCTATGGCCTGAACCAGGTCGAAGACGAGATGGTCTTGGTCTATGACCTGGGCGGCGGCACCTTCGATGTCTCGCTGGTGGAATTAATGGGCGGCGTGGTGGAAGTGCGCGCCAGCCACGGCAACACCCAACTGGGCGGCGATGATTTCGACCAATTGTTGGCTGAGGAAATTGCCAAATGGTTCAATGACCAGCATGGTGTGGACTTGCGCCAGGAGCGCCGCGCCTGGGCTAGGTTGCTGCGCGCCGCCGAAAACGCCAAAGTCCAACTTTCGTCACATCCCTACACCTGGGTCAAAGAAGAATACATCGCCGAGAAAAACGGCGTGCCTCTGCATCTGGAATATGAAGCCAGCCGCAGCCAGTTTGAAACGCTGATCCAGCCCAAGCTCGAAGAAACGCTTGATTCGGTGCGGCAGGTGCTGGCCGACGCCAAAATCGAAGCCGACCAGATCCAGCAGGTATTGCTGGTGGGCGGGTCGAGCTATATTCCAGCGGTGTGGGAGCTTTTGGCAAACGAACTGGATATTACGCCGCAAATGTCCATCAATCCCGAAGAGGTGGTGACGCTCGGCGCGGGTGTGCAGGCGGCCATCATCGCCGGTGAGCCAATCGACGCCATTCTGGTGGATGTCACCCCACATTCACTGGGCATCGCCGTAGCCAAACCTTTTATGAACAACATCATCCCCGGCTATTTTAAGAGCCTGATTTATCGCAACACCGCCATCCCCACCAGTCGTGAAGAAAAATTCTACACCATCTACCCCGACCAGGACACGATCAGCATCGAGGTCTACCAAGGTGAGCATGAACTGGTCGAACACAACACCCCTCTGGGCGATTTTCTCATTACCGAGCTGGAATCTGACCCTGACGGCGGCTCCGCCGAAGTGACCGTGCAATTCGACCTGGATGTCAATGGCATCCTCAAAGTGACGGCGCGTGACCGAAAATCCAACCGCCAGGAATCGATTTCGGTGGAGGCCTCGCACGCCCGCATGAGCGAAGCCGAAATCCTGGCGGCCCGTGATTGGGCAGATGAAGAAGCCGACGAAAACGGGTTGCTCCCGCTTTCGGATGAAGGCTACGCCCTGGTGCGCCGCGCCGAAACCCTGCTGTCTGGCAGAGAACTAGAAGAGAAAGATCGCCAGTCGCTTGCCGATATTCTCGCACGCATCGAAGACGCCCAGGCCGGAGGCGAACCCGAAGACCTGGAAGCATTGTTGGACAGGCTGGAAGATGTGTTGTTCGACCTGGAAGTAGACTAAAAATAGCGTGAAGCCGATCAATGCAGCCTTCGAGAGAGCGGGCAGGAGTAAGGAGTTAGAGCGTTACAAGGATTGTTCCTGTGTGGTAGAAATCAAAATATGAATTTACGCAAGCCGAATCTGTCGGCAGACTACTCAACGGCTTAATCTCCAG
>CALCSH010000273.1 GCA_937893815.1 uncultured Anaerolineae bacterium
GGCCAAAAGGACAAAATCCAACCCCAGGGTGAGTATCCAGTAGATATTCCACCATAGCAGGTAAGCGCCAAAGGTTGGCGCCAGTATAGGCATAAACCAGGAGCCTACGCCGCTAATGAAGCCATACACGCCCACGTTATGGGGGAAAAGATTGAACAAAATCATCACCAGGGCGATGAAACCCATCTCGAAGATCAGGCTGCTGCGCTTCACGCGCTCGGATTCGGGGATATTGACTAGCGATGCGGGATCCCAAGCCCCGGAGTCTGTTCTAGAAGTGGGGCCAAATAGTCCCCGGAAGAACGGTATTCGAGAAAGCGATCCCCGAACTTTGAGTTGGGCGATCCAATCCTGGGTGGGAATGATCCGCTCAAAGAGCATATACACCAATACGATCATGGCAAAAGCCTGGAGTGCAGAAACGCCATAATCGGTCAATAATGTTCCCAGGGTGGTCAGTAAGGCCAGTGGCGTTTGTGCTGCATGGCTAAATGCGACGCCAAAGCCAATCAGATGCAGCAAGGCCAGAAGAATTAGCACCACGCGCACGCTCAACCAAAAGGAAGCGTATATTACGGGTCCGATGACATAATTGTGGGGATGATACGACGCGGCCATTTGAGCAGGCGGGCCAAGCTCTTTGAGCACATCCAGAACCAGGTTCTCATCGAGCGTTTGTGTTTGTGCGCGGTCTTCGATGGCATCCAGAATGAGCGAGCGAATTTCGGCGGCAATATCGGCGCGTTTCTTTTTGGGCAGATTGAGGCCCACTTCGTCAATATAGGCATTGATTAGTTGTGTAGCTTCAGGTACGAGAGTCATACTATGGTCTCCATCGCCCGCACCAAAGCGGTCCATTCCGCCGTGAGTTTGGGCAACAGATCTTCCCCGGCGGGGCTGATCTGATAATAGCGTCGCGGGCGAGAGCCTTCGACGTTCCAGGCGCTTTCCAACAACCCCTGATCTTCCAGGCGGCGCAGTAGGGGATACAGCGTGCCCTGTTCCACCTGCAGGCCGAGATCAGTGAGACGTTGGATCAGTGAATAGCCGTATTGTTCTTGATCAAGTTGGCTCAATACGGCCAGGGTAATCACGCCGCGCCGCAGTTCTAGGGTTAGTTTTTCGAGCATTTCAGCAGACATAGCGTTCTCCTTATGCGTCGCATTATACTGTGTATTACACAGTATTGTCAATATCATAATATTAAATACATAAGAGCCGTGTTCTTCAAAAGAACACGGCTCTTATATATTTTCGGCCTTATGGCAGAGAAAGTACACCCCACTTATAATCTCGATGGTTGAGATAATGACGCAAAATTGTAAAAGAATTCAGTTCAATACTTCGATATTCGGCGTCAGAGGGATACGCTCGATTAAATCGAGAAAATCCGCCGGAGTGGTTTCGGATTGGGGTTTATCCATCAGAGCCAGCAAGGTGGCTTCCATCACATTGGTGCCAAAGCTGCGGCCTTCAAAACGCGGCGTAGTCGTCACCAGCATATGTAAATTGCGCTGTCGCAATTCTTCGACATTTTTCGCGGTTGTGGTGTTGGTGAGCACAATTTTCCCCGTCAGATCATCGGGCATATGCGCTCGGATGGAAACAAAATCTCCGGCGAGGATATCCGCTTGCTGATAATACTTGGTCCATTTCGGCTCAGGCGGCTTATCTTGCGCGGACCCGAGAGGGTAGAACCACTTGAAGGGCATTTTTGTGATGATGGGCAAAAGCAGTGCAGCTACCAGGCGCACACCCGCCAATGAGCGGATGGGAATCGGCAGCCCCAACGAAAACATAAAATCGCAGAACGTGGTTTCACAGCCCGCATTGACAAGAGCTTCGGCCATTACATAGCGATCGACAGCATTGGTTTTCATGGCTTTCATACCCCGCAACGTTTTTCCTTCGGTGTTGAGGTGACTTTCCAGTGCGTCAAGGGCGCGCTGCACTAATAACCCTTTGACGCCATTGCCATCACCTATTTTGCTAATCTTGACGGCTTTACGGATTTGCTGTACCTCGCGGAACTGGTAGCGACGATTTCCTACCCCTAAATAGAACTCCAATCCGCCAACACCAAAGGCATCCACCTTGCCGTCGTAGAATTTATACATCTCAATGGCTTTTTTGAGATCGCCATTCATTCCCTGTCGGGAAAGCTCTACTTGTTGTCCAAGAAATTCACACTGAGTTGTGTGATCACGCCCCGAAGATCCTACGCTGATGGAAAGAACTTTTTTCATGGATTTGCTCCTATTCTGTTTTACGCTGTGGGATACATAACCCGCAAATATCGCTTGGGGTACGCTAGAAAAAAGAGAAACAAAAAAAGCTGAGCAAATGCCCAGCTTTTTTTTGTTAGGGTTCAGAAATGTTTATTGATCAATTTCTTCCAGTACTTCCAAATCTCTTTTGAGGTTGCGGAAGCGGGCGAAAAAACTTGCCAAATAAACGCCCAGCACAACTGCCAAAACGGCATATCCGGCGATCATATAGCTAAAGGTGTTGGGGGTGGTCTGTTGTAAGAACATGCTAGTACTCCATTCGGTTTTAGGCGGAAATCTTCAGGCGTAACTCTTCGACTTTGGCGGCCAGTTTTCCCATACGGAAACGGTGCCAGAAGAGATCCACAAAAAGCACTGAGAACGTAAATAAACTGAAGAAGAAAGCTGTTTTCATCGGGCCGGACATGCTGAATGAACCTTCCGCACCGGGGTCGCTGTTGCCGACCACAACCGGGTGGATGGTGCGTAACATGCGGATGGAGATGAAGGTCAGCGGCACGCTGAGGAAGCCCAAAACGGCGTAGACAGCCCCAAAGCGGGCGCGCCGGTCAGGGTCTTCGATGCCCTGGCGCAGCATCAGGTAGGCGGCGTAGATTAACTCGACGATGGTGGCCGTGGTAAGGCGGGGGTCCCAGGTCCACCAGGTGTTCCAGATCGGGCGCGCCCAAATGGAACCCATGATAATTGCCACAAAGAAGAAGACCAGGCTGATCTCAATCGCAGCCAGGCCCATAATATCGTATTTTTGTTCTCCTTTGATCAGATACAGAACGCCCACAACGGCGGCGACCATAAAGCCAAGCATCCCGACCCAGGCTGTAGCAACATGGAAATAGAATACTTTTTGGACAGCGCCCATTGTGCGTTCCATGGGGGCATAGACGAATACGAGCAGTACCGCGACAACGAAAAAGATCGTGGTCAGGGTATCTAAAATATTAAGCCAGCGAGGTTTTGGGTTCATAAATTAATCTCCTACAAATCGGTTGAAAGTGGAAGGTGAGAGGTTGAAAGTTTTCCCGCACGCGGATTATAAACAATCAACCTATACCTTGCACGATTATTCTTCCACAACAAAATCAAAAAACATGAATGCAATCGCAATAAATATCACATCATACACAATCAGTAAATTCACCCAGCCTTGGATTTCTTCCCAGGCGAAATCTTGCAGAATACCACCGCTGGCTTTGACGGCTGCAATCAAAACGGGAACCACCAGGGGGAAAAGTAAGATCGGCAGCAAAATATCGCGCGTGCGTGCCTGCACGGCCATCGTTGAGAGCAATGTACCCACAGCCACATAGCCAATTGAACCCAGAAAGATGACCAGCAGCAATTGCGGGTTTACCAAATTGATGTTATAGAGCACGCTATATACCGGCAGTACAACGATTTCGACAACAAACATAAACACCAGATTGCTAATTGCTTTGCCGAAGTAAATTGCGCTGCGATCTACCGGGGCTAGCAATAAACCATCGAGACAACCGCGGTCTTTTTCAATAGCCATCGAGCGATTGAGGCCTAAAGTGCCAGCAAAGGCAAATGTAACCCACAATACTCCGGAGGTGATACTGGCGCGGGCGCGGGCATCTAATTCTAGAGCGAAGTTAAAAATCAAGATCACCAAGAGAGCAAATACCAGCATAGCCGTGAAGAGTTCGCGGCTGCGCCATTCAGCGGCCATATCTTTGCGTACAACGGCGGTGAGGGCGCGAATAAAATTGCGGAAATTTTTCATAATTGTTTGAAGGCTTGCAATTTGGCAAGTTCCATTATTTTATTTTGCCAAAGCGCCGCGATAGAAAGCTAACAAATCGTTGGGAGTCACTTGTTCGCGCGTCGCCGAATCGATGATCTTGCCTTTCGAGAGCACATCAAAGCGTGAAGCCAGATCGGCCGTGCGCGCAAGATCGTGGGAGGTCATCACAACCGTGCGGCCTTTGGCGGCCACTTCCTGTAGCACACCATCGAGCATATTGCACGCTTCCTGATCGAGGCCGGTATGCGGTTCATCGAAGAGCATTACCTCCGGGTCATGGAGTACGGCACGCCCAATGGCCAGGCGTTGCTGCATCCCACGCGAGAACGTGCGCACCAGATCGCGGCGCCGTGGATACAGGCCTACTATCTCCAACACTTCAGCAATGCGCTCATCCAGTGATTCCACAGCGTACATGCGGCCATAAAAGCGTAGATTCTCTTCTGCAGTCAGATCGCCATAGAGCAGCGGCAAGTGGGATACCACACCCAGTCGGCGGCGGACTGCGGCGGCCTGATTGGGCAGTTGATACCCGGCCACGCGCACTTCACCCATCGCCGGGCGCGACAGCGACGAAAGAATCCGCAAAAATGTGGTTTTCCCTGCGCCATTCGGGCCTAGTAAAGCCACAAATTCGCCAGCTTCGACATCGAAATCTAAACCGCGTAAGACCGTCTTTGGGCCAAATCTTTTTACGAGTTTTTTTACAGTGATCATATTTTATCTGCCACAAAGGTACAAAGAAAAAAGTGACTTTGTGGGTCTTTAGGAACTGCCGTAAAAGAAACTACTACTACTGGGATTCCTAGAGACCCGACTTTGTGACTTTGTGGTTTATCTATTTATCCGTTTGGGTTAATTTCTGCAAAAGCGTTTTCAACTCTGACCGGCGGCGGCGATAGGCATCTTCGCCGAGTTCACCGGATTTATGGAGATCGTCCAGGGAGAGAATTGCATCCATCAGTTCTTCGGCGCTCTCCAAAGCCGTCTCATCGGGGGTAGTATCGTCATCATACCAATCGTCATCATCCTGACGGTTGCGTTTCCAGAGATATAGGCCAACGATGACAAATGTCACGCCAAAAGCTGCCAGGCCAATCACCAGGCTGGTATTTGAATCACCACTACCGGTATCAATCAAATCGGAGT
>CALCSH010000274.1 GCA_937893815.1 uncultured Anaerolineae bacterium
TTCTTCTCGTCGCTCATATACTTACCAATCGATTTGAATGCGCACTTTAGCAGGGTCTTTATCTTGCAAGGCTTCAGACAGCAAAGCGTTGAGGCGGGCCTGTAATTCGGCATGGGTGCAGGGCATCCCCGGGCGAGTGAGTGCCAACAGCAAATCCGTGCCGCTCAAGACCACTTTTTCCAACCCTTGCAGCACATCATTGATTGCCTGAACAAAATCTTGGGAAGGTCGAGCAGGCGGTTCGGCTTTCTCAGCCAGCGCCTGTACCTGATCGCGCAAGGATTGCTTGAGCAGGGCGATATCGTCACCCACAGCCGGCTTGCTCAACTCCGTTTGCAGCGTGCTGAGCCAGCGGGCGTGAAGGTCATCCAGCCCACTCTCTACAACTTCCAATAACACGCCGACAGCAGGGGCATCCTCGGAAAAATCGCGCGGCACAAAGCCACAGTGCGGGCAGGTTGGCCGCGCCTGCAAATCACTATCCGTGCAAGATGGACAGGAGCGCAAACTTTCGAGTTGTTCTTCGAGCTTTTGAAGTTCGGTTTCTGGCAACAAGTCGACATGCTGGAGAGGGCGCAACTGGCCCCAACGGGTATCACGCGTCAGCTTCTTCTTGCGCTCATCCTGGTGGTAATCCAGCCGGGCATGTTGATGAATCTGGATATAAGCCTGTCGGTAAGAAGCCATCAAATTGTCCATGCTGCCGCGCAGCCGTGCCGTTAATGTGCGGCTCTGCCTCTCCTTTGGATCGCGCAGCCACGCCAGATGCTGCTGGCGGGTTTCTGCGGCTTGCTGCTGCCAGGGATGATTGGCAGGCAGGTTGATCTCCGCTTGCGTGATATAGGTCAAGTGGAGCTGCAAAATCTGCAGGATGCTCAATAACGAGTGGATTTCTCTAACTTGCTGGCGGATGTGCAGCTTTTGGCGGGTATCTCCCACCCCCAGGGAGAAATTCCGCAGCCGCCCGGGGGTGGTCAGCCTCCCCAGGTCATCCAACAAACGGTGGTATTCCTGCAATTCCGTGCGTTGCTCCTGGGTTTCCTTGGCAGAAAAAACTACTTCTCCCCAATAGATCAGACCGGTGCGCAGCGCTTCCTCCGCTTGCAGGGTGTCATTTAATTCGTCTTGTGCCTTGCGCCCTAATTCGCGCACGGCGTCCTCGTGCCTAGCCGGGTCACTAATATACCCCTCGGGCAACTCCAAACCGGCAAACAGCGCGCGTAAAGCCTGCTCTGGCAGGTCTTTGGGACGGGCGAGTGACTGAAAGCGTTGCAGCTCTTCAACGCCCAGGCGAGCAGCTTCATCTAGATCATCCGCGCCCAGTTTGCGCCCCATCCAATTTAGAATAATCTCCCCCTGGCGCACCAGGGTAAGCAGAACAACCATGACCAGTTCAGGTTCCAATCCACAATGTGGCTCGCGCTCCCGACGTGAGTCGCCACCCAGCAAAGCATTACGATTCAACACACTCTTGGGCGGTAAATCCTGAAGTTGAGACAGGATGTGCCGGGCATAGGGCGAATCTTCCGGTGTGAAGAGGTATGTTCCATTATCTTGTCTCATCAGGTGGAGCGCTTCCATCAGGATTTCCACCTGCCGTGAAACTGGGCCGCCGGCAATAGCCCGTAAGGCGGCATTGCCAACCTGGGGCAAGGTCAGCAGCGTGAACTGCATCCCCTGGAAAATAGGGTATTCGGGATAGCGTTGATCGAAATATGAGTTAAGAACTGCGCCGGTCAAAAGAAAAACCTGATCGCGCAGGTTCAATTCGAGCAGGCTGATGCGGTGGTCAGCCAATAGCTTGGTCACCGGCCAAGTTTTTGTGCCGTACTGCACTTCGAAGGCGCGTGTCAGATTCTCACTCAACCAGTGATTCAATTCTCGCAGCAGGACATCTGCTTTGCGTTCGTATTGATTTTTATTGCTGCCGGATGAGAGTATCGCCATCTCGCGCGCACCAGCGTAGCGTTTCAAATCCGCATGGAATGCTTCATCCCAGTGTTTGAGGATAAAGAAGACCGTATCGTCATATTGTGTATCACGCTTTTTACCGTTACCAAACAAAGCCCAAAAATGCAGATAGAAATCGCGCTCCGGTTGCGCGGTCGAACGGTCTTCAGGCGCGCCCAAGAAGATATAGCCATCGCGAGTAATCCCACGCCCTGGCCAGGGGAGTTCACGCTGCCAGATGCGAAAACCGGGCACATAGGTGCTATCGGTCAGTTCCAAGGCGCGAGCCAGCACATCGAAATAGTAGCGGTCAAGGGTATCATCATCGAGAGTGTCGGCACGCTGGTCAACCAGGGCATCGAAATCAATATCTTTATCCAGGTCCAGATAATATTGATCGTTTTCCGAGTTGTGAGAGATAAATTGGCCGCTGACAGCCTTCAGTGTATTGCTGAGCGTGCTCTCGATGCTGGTGAGCAGGAATTCAGCGTCCCTTTCGGGGGAAGGGATGAATAAACACAGCCGGTCGCGCAACTCCCCTGGTGTAAGACCAATCGGCGTCCGCAGTTCACCGGTGGTCAAACGATGCAGCGATAGGGCGTGGATAATCCTTAGGGCTGCCTCTTTATAAGGCGCTTTCAACGTTTGGGTGACGCGTTCTTCCAATACCTGACTCTTTTCGAGCACTTCCCTCAATTCGGGCGCCGTGCGATAACTGGGGTCCTCTTTGAGCATGCGCCAATAAGCATCGAAGGATATCAACCCTGGCTGATCTGTAGGCACATCTCTATCCAACCAGCGGCGCATTTCATAGCTGATCGAATTCAAGGCCTGGCGTTTCTCAATCACGATAGCCTGTTCAAGGATCTCCAAATAGGCTGGGTGGATGGGGAAAAGCTCTACAAATTCATCCAGGCGTTCTGCCATACTTTCATAGAGGGATGTGAAATCTTCCAGGTAAGCCCGGATGCGGTCTTTCTGTTTTTTGGTTTTCGAGAGCAAACGTCGCGAAACCACAAATGCCACATCCTCGCGCACAATCCGCACCTGTTCGAAGCGGTCACGCACTCTGCGGATCGAGGTGGCAGCAAACTGGAAGCGGGGGTTGTCGAAAAGACTCTCCTGCAAACCCCCGAGGAAACGGAGATGAAATTGACCGCAGCTTTCGCCAAATTCTCGCAGAAAGGCCAGATCAAGGGTCAACTCACGAGCATTACGTCCCTGGAGGTATTCCAACAATTCATCAATGACCAACAACAAGCCATGTTGCGGGTATTGCTGATGAAAGTTGGCCATCATTTCTGCCAGCAGATCTTTACTGTTAGGGGCCTGATCCATGGATGGGAAGGTAATTTCCACGCCCATCGTGGCCAGCCCATCTTGAAGATAACCCAAGATCACATCGCGCAGGGGCATCGTGGTGCTGCCACACTCCTGGCGAATGACCTTGAAGCGGCCAGCAATTGCCTGCATCCCATCGGCTACCGCAGGATGTGTCAACTGCGCACAAAGATCCTCATATTCGCAGACCGCTGAGATCATGGACATCAAATGCGATTTACCGGTACCATAATTTCCCACGATAAACACAGCACCATTTTCGCGACTGGCCTGTAAATCCAGGGAGGGCAAAATGCGGTGCAGAAAGACATCTGCCATGCGATCCGAAACCACAAACGTGTTTACCATTTGCTCAGCATGGTCATGATCATCCGATTGACGAAGTTTGATGACACTTTCGATGGGCTCGAATTGAATCAAATCTCGGTATTTCATAGGCTACCTCAGGGGTTGAGCGCAATGATTAGATCATTGTGTGGATCAATAAATTATCAGCGGGATAGGAACAGTATTCTGAATGCCAGGGTTGAGCATACACCAATTTCATGTCAAGCAATTGTCCAGGCCAACTGACTAGCAGATGGTATCGGCGCGAAAGGCTTTGTAGTAATTGTAACGGATTCACTTGTAAATCCCTATCAAACAGGAGCTCAATTCGGTCGAGAATAAGTGTACGACTATCAGGTAATAGAACGTCCAGTTCCCTTTCCAGGTGGCGTGTGCGGTTGTTAGCAGGAACCGCTGACAAACGTTCAGCTAATGGCAAAGCAATAGCCAAATAAGGCCAACTCATCACGGCAGCGGCAGCTTCTAAAACTTGCGAGCGCGTCTCCTGATCGGCACCACAAAAATAAACCACTGGATAGTATGCTTTTTCTGCCGCTGCGACCAATTTCTGGAATTCGGTAATCGTGTAATTTAGGTCAGTTTGGTTTAGCATGGGTGGTAATTCTGTTTTACAGTAGCTGGGAGTAAAGGGAATATTTCTTCTTTTACTAACAAAACCAGGTAAGTGCGGGCGCGTGAAGCGCCAACATAGAAGACATGTGAAAGCCATTCTGCATCGACTTGGTGAATACCAGCAATGATCACAACCTTACTCTCCAACCCCTTGAATCGGTGAATACTGCTAACGCGTATATCCGTTTGCGGATTGGTCATATTTTTCACCAGGCGAAAATTCCCTAACCGTAAACCTGGCATCAATGCTGTCTTGTCAGGGTTGTTCAAG
This sequence comes from uncultured Anaerolineae bacterium, assembly GCA_937893815.1. Lineage (GTDB taxonomy): Bacteria > Chloroflexota > Anaerolineae > Anaerolineales > UBA11858 > NIOZ-UU35. The sequence continues at coordinate 4,523 of CALCSH010000274.1, forward strand.
GTGAGAATTACAATATCTCGCGGAGCAATATGCTCATTGTTGACCATCTCATGTAATCGGCTGCGCAGCAATCGCAATTGACCTTCATCATTTTGATAACAATGAACTTCAGGCTCAAACCCAGGCGGACCAATACAATCCATTGGATCTTCTCCCTGGTAAAATGCATCGACCACTTCGTGAATTTTCTGTGTATTGCGGCAATTCGTATCCAAAGAGTAAGGTGGGGAGGTGACAATGGACGAAAGACCTTCAACCCGGTTATAGATATTTTGGTTATTGTCGCGGAAAATGTAGAAAATGCCTTGTTCTGAGTCACGTAACAAGAACATCAAAATTTCTAACCAGTGTGGTAGAAAATCTTGGCCTTCGTCAACAACGATGGCATCGAAGTGATGTTGGTCACCGAGTTCATCAATGGCTTCGAGGAGCATATTTGGAATAACATCGTCATAAAAATCTTGTTCGCCCCCATGCAGACGAAACCCAATTCCAGCTTCTTTGGCAAAGTTACGGCACAACCCATGAAAATGTTGAACGAAAACCCTTTCAGGAACGCGTTTTTCGAGATATTCGGCCAATGGAGCGTTGAAACATGTAAATAAAACCTCGAAACCTTGCTCACTCAAACGGCGCGCCTTTTCCAATGCAAGCATGGTTTTGCCTGACCCGGCACAACCTTCGATCAACGCCCGACGATGATGTCGAATGAATTGTAAAATCCCCATTTGTCTTTCAGTCAGTTGTACCAATTGTTGATCCTGATATTCCAACTCGACACCAAAAGGCGTGTTCAACTCGAAGGAGCTGGCTAGAAATCGGGTAAGTGTTTGTAATCTATCTTGACCTAAAGCTCCACTACGACCATCTTCTCCAGCATAATACGCGAATGCATTTTTAAGAATATCTTCAACGTTTGCAAGGTCTCCAGAATCCAGAACGATCTCTCTCGAAAGATCAGGTCGCAGGCTTGTGCTATACACAATGTCAGGGAAACATATCATATACCCCACTGTCAACCAGCCATCGCGCCAATCGGGCAAATCACGCAACTTATCCAATAAAGCGCCTTTACTGTTACGAGCTTGTTGAACTGGATCCTTGATAGGGTGTTGAATGTTATAGCGATCTGTACTGTACCACTGCTGTTCGTGAGATTTGTATTGAATTCCCCCACCTTTGACTTCGATAATCATTACGCCCAAATCCGGATGAGCCACAATAAAATCCGCTTCACCGTCACGGGCGCCATTTCTCAATGAACGCACCTGCCAGGAAACGCTGTAGAATACCGTGAATTTCGAGCTAAGCTGAGATAAACTATCGAAAACTTTACACTCCGCAGAGCGGCTTGTGTCATCAGTTATGCTGGAGGGTAGTCGTTCAGGAAAACAATTTGCCATCACTCTTGGTATCCCCATGGAAAGTGTACAAAAAGGGATTATATTACGCCTAAGGGCTGGGGAAATATTTTATTGCACTATGATCGCCTCTCGTTACGCTCCTTCAAAATCATTGGCTGTTCTCCCTTGTGCCTGTTGAACCCCTTCGGTAGAATACAAACGCCGAAGCGTTCATCAACGCCGAGGCCACTCCTCGCAGGCGGCATCCTGGCGAGGTTTTTTCTTGCTTCAAAAGTATATCACAGGGTTATCGCACACAGTTCGTTTGATGACATTTTGTCATGATTGGCGCTGGCGATTCGTCATCAATCACTCAGCATCCACCGCATTTGCCCGCGAATATAGAATTGCCCGACCACGCTTTCCAAAGGGGATAATTTCACCCATTTCCCGCAGGCAGTAGACCATCTTTTGTGCCAGACGACGCGGGCCACCCAGAACCTGTGCCAGATCCAGGGTGGTGAATTCATCGGGTAATGCCGAGGGCAGCAAAGCGCTCAAATCGGAAGGGGTTTCAAATACATGCTGCGACACCACATCCAACAGCCGCCGCTCCACCGTCACCCAGCCAGGGTTGCACCTGCGTTTTTTTTCCGCATAACGGCGCAATTCTTCTTCCTGAATCAGCACAACTTCCAGTGAGCAGTTGTCTTCCAGAAGCAATTGGGGAAAGCTCACCAATTCAACAAATACAGCTTCAACCCGTCCCCGCTTGGGCGACTTGCGCCGCTGCGGCTGCTCGGAAGCTTGCCTGGGCAGTTTGAGAATCCATTTTTCGGCTGCAACTGGATAGATCAACCGCACAGGATAGTGAGGTACCAGCTTATTCAATTTGCGCCTGATGTTGGAGAAATTTTCAGTCTGGATTTCGACCAAGAGATCGCCCTGAACCAGGTCAATCACGTACCCGTCCACGGATACTTCCAGCTGATCCCCGGGCCGGGCGTACCATGCCTTGAGCGCGGCGTGCAAGGGTTGTTCATTCAACTCACCGATAGCATTCATAAAGGTTGACTCGTCCATCCAAGGGAATTAACTGGCAGGCATCACACGCCATCCCTGCGCCTCCGCTACGCGGCGCAGCTTTTCATCCGGGTAGACAGCCACCGCCTGCTCACTGATTTTCAGCATCGGTACATCCGAGAGCGTATCGCCATAAGCGGCGATGATACGCTCTTCCGGGTAGAGTGCCCGCACCCTTGCGACCTTGTGCTGATGCGAATTGACCGGCAATTCCATCCCCGCCAGCCTGCCGTTCTTGTAAACCAGTGGCGTTCCGATAGCGCTGGCATTCATCTTGCGGGCGAAGGCCTCCACGATGGGCTGATAGGCGCCGGAGACGATCACGATCTGCGCACCGGCCAGACGTTTCTTTTCCAGTTCCGCCAGTACATCAGGCCGGGCTTTGGGCCACATTTCATCGGAGACGCCCGTCTTCGCCATAGCGTTGACTTCACTAGGCCGAAAGCCGCGCATCAGGTTGATCTCGGCCTTCATCCAGGCCGTCATCGTCTTCTGGCGGTCGAGCAAGCCCAGCTTCATCAGTGGGAAACGCGGCAGGAAGCGGGCGAAAAACAGGTTGTAGGTCAGGGGGCTGTAGTGCTGACGGTAGAAGCGGCGAAAGCCGCGCCAACTCGAGCCGGTGGTCAATGTGCCTTCCAGGTCAGTTAGAATGATGTCCATCAGGTCAAAATTCGAAGAGTCGGTGGGAATATCTCTCGTTTCGCCCACGAATAGTTGGACGCGATGTCATATTCATCGGATCGTCTGTACATTGTCGATCAGGAAGATACCGGTCCCTGGCATATCGCCTTTGTCGGGTTTATTCGAAATCGCAAAATCAATTCGTTCCACTCTACTCACGTCCAGCACATCATTTGCACGGCAACCCGTATCTGGCCAACACTGAAAATCTGAGAAGATGGCTTCCATGGACAACCACTGCCCCCCCGTGTCTGTGACACTGTTGAGCACCAGACTAAATACCGCTTCCTGGCCCAGGTCATCCGGCGTGTAGATGAACTTGATCTCCAGCGTGTTCGGTGCGCCACTGCTGTTATACGAAAAGCGGATACCGCGTGTTCCAAATAGCTGGCATGGAATGATCTTTTTTTCGATACCCACATAATCATGTTCATTGAGCGTGTATGTCACCGCAATCGCCTGTTTCGTTTCTCCGGTCACCAGGCCAAGATCCATGACCCCCGTCCCGCCTGTATACCCATTCCAATTGGCGGTATTGTCCATCGGATCAATATCGGGGATCCGCTCACCGGGTGACGTTGGGTCTGAGGTCTGCGGTGGCATGGCGGTTGGGGTGGGGAGGGCTGCCACGGTTGCCCTGACAGCATTGGCAATCAGTGGATGAACAAATAAATCCGGGATCGAAAGCATAAAAACTATTGACAACAGGATCCCGATCAAAATCCCCATGATCATCATTACGGGGGCATCTACCCCAAAGACTTTGATATACCTGTGAAACCAGGTCTCTTGTTTTTTTACGTCAATCTCGTTGCTTGGATGGTCATTGTCCATGTCAGTATCCTGTGATTTTAAACGATGCATAACTTGTAGGAGCAAGGGCGACGCAGCTCGGGGTCAAGGAATTGTCCTGGCCGGAGTTCCTATATTATGGCAGAACCCCAACTGCTTTACAAGAGGCGCATTTTTCCCAGTACTCAGCCTAATATTTGGCCCGATGTTTTCAAAATCCGATGCTATAATAGAACATATATTCTACTTATCCGTACCGCCCAGGACACCTACCACCATGACCACTGGATTTCAGCTCATCGTTGACCACCTGCGGCTCTCTCGAAAGCCGACGCAACCGATATTGGCGATCCCTGCGGATGAGGAGCTGATCTCCATGCTAGAGGAGCTGGCCGAGGGCCAGGCATACAGTCTCGAAGAACTGGCCGCCATTTTGTTGAAGAAGGCGGCCTTCGAGCAATATCAAACCACCAGTCTGAATATGCGTCACTGGCAGGAACTCTCCCAGCGCCAGCAGGAAGTCGCTGCACTGGTTTGCCTGGGGTATACGAATGCGGAAATTGCCGAGAAATTGAAGATCTCGTTTGAAACCGTCAAAACGCATGTCAGCGAAATCCTGCGCAAGTTCAATGTGCGCGGCCGTCATCAACTGCGCTATATCCTGCGGCGCTGGAATTTTGGCGGCTTTGATCACCCAAAGCCTGCTGCCTGACCCGTATATCTGGCGGTCATCGCCTCCCCCGTACCCCATATCTGCATCCCCCATCGGGTTACCCCTTAAATCCCCCATGAAATCCCCCGTCGGGGGATAGACCAGAACGCATGTTTCCATTATTGTGGGGGCATGAATGCGCTTCTACAACTCCCTCTCGGACAAATTTATCGCGTCTCCCGGGCATCCAGCTTTGATCTGACGATCGAACTGGCGCTCCGCACGGGCGTGCGCCTGCTGGTATGCGGCAACCGCCTGCCGTTCTACGACCTGGCCTATGAACTCGCCCGGCGCGTCGGGCAGGGTTATGTCTGGATTCTCGAAGAGCGCATTGTCTTCGCGCGTGCCGAGACCGTCCTCCAACTGCTGGACGTTCTCAACGAGCTGAAGCCCAATCCAACCCCGCTGCTGGTCAGCGACCTGCTGGCGCGCTTTGGCGACGAAGATAACCGCAGGGTGGATGAGCTCTTCTTCCAATGCCAGCTCGAACTGCAGCGCCTGAGCCAGTGCGCTCTGCTCTTCGTCAGCGCCCAGGCGCGGCCGCCGCTGGAACGCCTGGGGGCGGCCTTGTCGCGCGCCAGCCGGGCCTGCGAGTATTCATCTGATACTCAAACCACAGGAAACACCGATGGGCCATACCCTGCCCCCCTTTTCCCAGCAATTTAAGCTGGAGCGCGCCCTGTTCGCCGAGATGCGGCGGGCGCTGCTGCGGCGTGATGACAAAGCCTGCTTCGACGATTTGTGGAACAAGGCCGAGTTCCATGTCCCGGCAGCCGAGAAAGCCAAACATCCGCTGCCAATCACCAGCATCCTGCTCTCCATGAACCTGGAGCAGGAAAAAGCCATCTTTCACCTGGAGGGCCAAGTGCTCGATCAGAACCAGCGCATCCAGCAGCTCGAAGACAGTCTCAAAGATTGCCAGGCGCAGAATATCCTGCTCAGGGGCGAGATCGAAAGCCTGCGCTGGGAGATCGAAAACCTGCGCAAGAGCTTGCGCGAAGAGCTGCTCGAACTGCTCTATCCCAACTATGCGTGAGATCATCGGCTGGCTATTGGCGGTATACCCCGACCTGGAATACGGAGCGGTCTTGTGGCTGATCGCTGAGGATGGAGCGCGCCTGCGTCTCACGCAGCCTTTCCCGACCACTTTTTATGCCGCCGGGTGCGACGAGCGTCGCTTGCAGGCCGTGCAGGCGTGTTTGTCCCGCAAGCCATCACCCCCCGATATGAC